>JBFWYF010000037.1:0-18540 GCA_050186685.1 Pirellulaceae bacterium | reverse complement strand
GTCAGCTTCAGCGTCTGCTCGATCGCCCAACGTTCGATTGCATCCATGGACTTGCCGACCAGGTGCGACGGACCCGCCGCCGTGGCCGCCGGCGCCTCCTCGACGTCCGCCAACTCGGGTGGCAGGTCGTCGATGTCCAGCACGCCATCGATGTCGAGCACGACCATCGACTCGACCGCATTGCGCAGCTGCCGAACGTTGCCCGGCCATCCGTACGCAAAAAACTTGCGCGTGACAGCGGGCGAGATATTGCGCACGGCCTTGCCGTGATGCCGTGCGAATTGCTTGCGGAAATGGTCCGCCAGAGGCACCACATCCTCCGGACGTTCTCGTAGCGCCGGGAGCTGGACCGTGATGACTTTCAGCCGGTAATAGAGGTCCTCACGAAACTCGCCTTTCTGAATTCCTTCCTCTAGACTGCGATTCGTGGCCGACAGCAGCCGGACGTTGACTTTGATCGCCTTGTTGTCGCCCACGCGCGTGATCGTGTGGTCTTCAAGCACGCGCAGCAATTTAATCTGGGTCGAGAGGGGCATGTCGCCGACTTCGTCGAGGAACAGCGTCCCTCCGTTGGCATACTCGAAAGCACCTACACGATCCGTCACGGCGTCCGTGTAAGCCCCTTTGACATGTCCGAATAACTCGCTCTCGACCAGGTTCTCCGACACGGCCCGCGCATTCAAAGCGACGAATCGGCGTGCCTTGCGCGGGCTATTCTGGTGCAGGGCCTGGGCCACCAGCTCTTTGCCGGTGCCACTTTCGCCGGTGATCAAGACCGTGGCATCCGTCGAAGCGATGCGCGTCAGCCGTTCGATGACCTGCTTCATCTTGTTACTGACGTAGATGATGCCCTCGAAGCCAAACCGCTCGTCCAGCCGCCGGTTCAGCTCGGTGTTCTGCCGGCGCAGCTTGACCGATTCGGCGGCTTTCGCACAGATCGCGCGCAGCCGTTCGGGAGTCACCGGTTTCTCGAGAAAATTGAACGCGCCCTGCTGCATCGCCTCGACGGCCTTGGGCACCGACGCGTGTCCCGTGACGACAATCACTTCACTGTCCGGCAACGTCTTTTTGGCCCGCGCCAAGACCTCCATGCCGTCGACGTCGGTCATCACCAGGTCGGTGAAGATCACGTCGAAAATCTCTTGTTCGATCCGCTTGACCCCTTCGCTACCCGACGTGGCGACGCTGACCGGATACCCCACGCGTTCGAGGCTCTCCGACATGGAATAGGCCAGCGCGTGATCGTTGTCCACGATCAGTACCCGCAGTTCATCGGGGCGTTCGTCGGTTCGGGGTGATTGCTTGTCGTCCGGCATGGGGCCGATGATATCGCATGCAAAAACATTGGAACAGGACCGCTCGCCGCGGAACGCTGGCCGATGCCGGGCCACCCGAACTGCTGGACGCGACCCGAGTGCCAAATACCGCGACCGCTAAGGTTTCTGCCTGTATTTTTGCGTCCCCCGGGATACAGTGAAGGGACATGGGACGGCTGCTGCACGCTCATTCGACGGAGACCACGGGTTTGATCACCAACATGGCACGAATCTGGCAAGGGGTGCTGCTCTTGACCGTGCTGGCCTGGGTGACCGCGGAAACTGGGGTCCTGGCCCAGATGCCGGCGGCCACCGAGGCCGCCGTGATTCCACCGCCCTTGACGACTTATCAGGGACGGACAATCGCCCGGACCATGCACTACCGCGGCGCGGAATGGCTGACGCGGGATTCGCGCGAGCAGGAGGAACGGTGTTCCCTCATGTTGGCCAACCTGGGCGTCCGGCGCGGCATGAAGATCTGCGATATGGGCTGTGGGAATGGCTTCTACTCCGTCCAACTGGCGCAGATGGTGGGGCCTGAAGGGCAGATCTATGGCGTGGACATTCAGCCCGAGATGCTTGCGATGCTCAAGCAACGGGCGGCGGCCCAACAAGTCCAGAACGTGACCGCGGTGCAGGGAACCGTCATCGATCCCCAACTCCCTCCCGGGAAACTCGACATGATCCTGTGTGTCGACGTCTATCACGAGTTTTCGCACCCGGAGCACATGCTCGCCGCCATGCGGCAGTCGCTGGCGCCTCAGGGCGTCGTCGCTCTCGTCGAATTCCGGGCGGAAGATCCCAAAGTGCCCATCAAGCCCGAGCACAAAATGACGAAGGCTCAGATCCTGAAGGAATGGCTGCCGAACGGGTTCAAGCTGGTCCGCGAATTCGACGGACTCCCTTGGCAGCACCTGATGTTCTTTGGCCGGGATGATGCGGCGTCGCAGGATCGTTGAGTGGCCGGCTAACTGGGCCGGTCCGTGCCGGAGACCGGGACCTTCCCGTTGATGTGTTCGGAACCCGAGCCTGGGCAAATCGCAGTCCGAGGCCATTGGCCACGGGCTATTCTTCGTGCAGCTCCAGCACCGCTAACGCCTGGCCGGTCGTCACAAACTCGTCTTCGGCTACGAGCCGTACGCGTAACACACCCGGGACCGGGACCGGGAGGTCCACGAGCAGACTATCGGACACCAGCTCCAACAGACGGTCGCCTGTCCGGAGCGATTCGCCGATTTCCGCATGCCAGCTGCTGGCGCGGATCTGCAGGGGTCCGAGGCCTAGGTCGGGCAAGATGATGGTGTATGTGTCGGACATGAACGGGAAGGAGGACGAAAAAGGCGGCAAGCCTAGGTCAACGCACCGCGTCGCCTCAACGGCTGCCCATCCGGTCCGAAGACTCGCGAACCCACAGCGGGGCTGGCCGCAAATCGACAAAGGATGTCAGCTCCGGTTGGCGAACCTGCGGCGCGTACCTATACTTGCCTGCAAGAGAATCAGCGGTATCGGCGAGCGAACAGCTGGGGCCGATCAACCTTGGTTTATAGGGGAAGGGCGAATCCATGGCCAAACAGGGCCCTCGCAAGAAGCTGCCAAAAGAAGTCGCGGTGATCAATGCCGACAATTGTACGGGATGCGAGTCCTGCCTGGAGGTGTGTCCGGTAGATTGCATTGAATTGCGCTCCATGAATATGGGGGTCAAGGGGTCGCAAGCATGGTGCGAAATCGACATTGAACGATGCGTGGGATGCGAAGTCTGTGTCCATATCCCTCAAAAGAAGTCGAATCCCTACGAATTGACGGTCTGTCCCTGGAACGCCATTGAAATGGTGCCGACCGAACAAGTGGCCCAGGTGGTGGCTCAAATTGGTGGTCCGCCGGAGTATATTCACGCGAATTGGGATCGGTTGGTCGGCACCGCTCAGCACTTGGCCGAATTGAAAGCCATGGCCAGTTGACGGCCGCCGGTCAATAATTCGTAGTTACGCTCGCCAAGGCGTGGTCCGCGGAAGTCGAGGAAACGCGTTTCTGGTGTGCGAATCGCCGCGGTCTGGCGAACGGGGCTACGGGCGAGGTGGGATCATGCCAAAGTACGTTATTCGCTACGGCTGCATGCGTACGGTAGGTGTGATGAGCGCTCGGGGTGCGGACCGTTTCGATCGGGGCGACAAGGTGATCGCCCGTACGAACCGTGGATTGGAAGTCGGCGAAGTGTTGTGCGAAGCCACCGATCAGACATTGGAACATCTGACGGATCCGCCGGGAGGGCACATTCTGCGGGGCATGTCTGTCGAGGACGAGAACGAGTTTGCCCATCTGCAATCGTGCGAACCCCAGGAGTTTGCAGTCTGCGAACAGGTCGTCGAGCGGTTGGGCCTGCAGATGCAACTCGTCGACATTGAACATCTATTCGGCGGCGAGCGGATTGTCATCTATTACCTGGCGGAAGAGCGGATTGACTTCCGGGAGCTGGTCAAGCTGTTGGCCAGCGAATTCCAGACTCGCATCGAAATGCGTCAAATCGGGGTGCGGGACGAGGCGAAGTTGCTGGCCGACTTCGGCGATTGCGGCAAGCCGGTCTGCTGCAATACGCACTTGTCCGAAATGCCGCCTGTCTCCATGAAGATGGCCAAATTGCAAAAGGCGACGCTGGACCCGACGAAGATCTCCGGGCGTTGCGGACGGCTGAAATGTTGCCTGCGATATGAGTACGATACCTACGAGGCACTGCAGAAAGAGCTGCCCGCAATCGGCGCCGACGTGGTGACCTCGAACGGGCGGGCCCGTATCCTCGGGCACGAAATTCTCGCACAGCAATTGCTGGTGGAAACGGAAGACCACCGCCGACTGTTAATTGATGCCAGTGACGTTTTGACGGTTTTAGGAAGGAACAACTCGCGATGACTTCGCACGCCCTGCAGAAATCCTTACGTCGGATTGCCGACCTTGCGGAACGGGACGGACGTTACCGGATTGATGCGTATCTGTTTGTGCACCAGACACTGGCGTATGCCGAACTGCAGCGTGGGCGGTCGCGTGGGCGAGCACACAATACGGACCCGGAGAGTCCGCCGAACGAAATTCACTTCTCTCCGCGGCAGCTGTGCGAAGCGATCCGCGAGTACGCCGTGGAAATGTACGGGATGATGGCGCGGCTGGTCCTGAATCACTGGGGGGTGCGGTCCACCAGCGATTTTGGCGAAATCGTGTTCCAGCTGATCGACATTGGCGAGATGACCAAGGCCGAATCGGATCATCGGGCCGATTTCGACGACGTCTACGACTTTCAGGCGGCCTTTCGCGATGGCTGTCAGTTCCAGTTGATGGACGATTCTGTCTAGATGGGACGCAAACCACGCCGCGGGCAGAGCCGGGTGGAACAGCCCGACACCGTTGTCCCGCCTCGAAATGGCGAGTCCGTCGCAGAAGGCTCTCCTGATGCGACGGACGATGGGTCCGCGGCCGTGTCCCTGCGCCCCGAAAACTCGCGGCCACCTCGCCGCCGACCCCGGTTTTTGGCCCTCGCCGTCGTCGTGTTTGTCACGTGGTCGTGCTATCTGGCTTACATCGCGTGGACCGCCTGGCACCAGACCTAGGTGCCAAAAAAAAGAGGTCTCTGCAAGGAGACCTCTTCTTGTTGTGAATTCGGAGACGGGAGGAGACTCTCGTCTCGTGTGGGACAAATCCCTTACTTCTTCTCGTCCGCCTTGGGAGCATCCGCCGGCGGAGCGTCGGCCGGCGGAGCGTCGGCCTTCGGGGCATCGGCGGGGGGCGTCGTCGCCGCGGGCGCGGCATCCGCCTTCGGGGCATCGGCCGCTGGCGTCGCATCGGCCGGCGGCGTGGCGTCCGCAGGCGGGGTGACATCGCCGGGCATCAGATCCCCCGGCGGAGGTGCTTCGCTCGGCGGCGAAGCCGGAGCGCAACCGATGGCCAACAAAGCCAATACAAACAAGGCGAAAATGCTGAACTGCTTCATGTTCCTAACCCTTTCCTAAAAACCATCACGCACCGCCCATCCGGTGCACGTATCGCGATGACCGGCGCCACTCACGCCGGATCGTTTTCACTTGGGAATGTTAAGAGAGCATAGCCTACGGTCTCTGCGCAGGTAGCTCAGTCGGAGGCAACCCGCATGACTATGAAGAGACGTGGCGAGGGCCTTTTATTCCGGACGTGCCGAGAATCACAGCAAATTCCTTTTCCGGGCCTCTGACCGCTCGACGCCACCCGGGGCGCCGGGGAATAATTCTGGGCGAGCCAGGAATAAACAGGGCGGCCCCAGGATCGAAGTCACAGAGCGAGTACGCCGCATGGTTGACACAGCGCCCAGCGGGTCGGATTCCACGCGCCCTGCCGCGGGGCAGCCGGCGATCGCCACCCTCGTGGCGGAGCACTATCGTGCGTTGTTCGCCTACGCCTACCGATTGACGGGCAGCCAGAGTGATGCGGAAGATCTGACCCAGCAAGCATTTCTGATCGCCCAGACGCGGCTGTACCAGCTGCGCGAGCGGGAGAAGGCGAACCGATGGCTGTTTGCCATTCTGCGAAGTTGTTTTTTGAAGTCCGTGGGCCGACCGCGGATGGTGTCGCTCGAAAGTGCCGAAATTGATGTCGCCGATGAACACCACTTGGCGGACGACGACTGCTGGATTGACCCGGAGCAACTCCAGCGAGCGTTACATGAGCTGTCGGCAGAATACCGCATCGTCGTCTTGATGTTCTATTTCGAGGACTTGGCTTACAAGGAAATTGCGGAACAACTGGAGGTGCCGATCGGGACGGTGATGAGCCGGCTCGCGCGGGCGAAAGCAAGTCTGCGCCAGCGACTCGCGGACGACGAACCGGACGATGCAGCGCGTGAGGAGCGCCGGGCTAATCCCAGGGTGGTTCGAGACAAATCACGTAAGCGGAAAGCGGGCCATGAGTCAGGGTGACATGCGCAAATGGCTGGAGGGGTGCCGTACCGAGGCGGATTTGGCGCTGCCGGAATTTGCCGAGTTGGCGGGGGCGTTGGCTCGTGATCCTGCACTGCGCGCGGCATGGGAGCGGATCCGCCGGCGGGATGCCGTGATCCGGTCGGCGTTGTTCGATGTACCGGTGCCGGAGGGGCTGGAAGACCGGATCTTGCGGCGGCTGGCCGAGTCGTCACCCGGGACGGGTGAGGCGGGCGATGTCGATGGTTCCGTGTCATTGCCGAGCCCGGGGGAGGGCGCTGACGGGCGGCGTGTACCGCACGGGTGGGACAAGGTGCGAGTATCCTGGTGGCTGGTCGGCGGGGGAGTGGCTGTCGTCTTAGTCGGGATGCTGGCGGGGTGGTGGCCGGGTGCGGACCCGGTGATTTCCGACGAAGGTCAGCTCGTGATCGAATGGATCCAGGGCCTGGACGGAGCGCGGTGGAGGAGAGCGGATCCGCCCACAGGGCGATTTCCACTGCCTCGGGAACTGGCCGTACGGCCCTCGCGTTGGCAGTCGCTCGTAAGCACATCGGGCCGTTTACCGGTCGTCTGCTACGACTTGGGTTCGGCGGGCTCCCCGGCGCTGTTGTTCGTAGCGCTCGGCCAGGCTCGGCCGACTTTGGCTACGTCACCGCCGGCCAGTCCGTATCCCGTGCAGCGGCCATGGCAGGTGGCGGCTTGGCGTGGGCCGGCGGCGGTATACGTGCTCGCTCTGGATGCCGCCGCGCCGCGGTACCAGTACGAGCGGCTGCTGCGCCGCACGCCGAGCATTGCGGCCGGGCGACTCGTGCCCGGATCAGGTTATCTGGTCGGCAAAGTTTGCCAGCAGGGAGTCTGACGCGGGGGGTTGCGGCGAGCCTACCGGCCGCCGCGAGCGGAGTTGTCTGAGGTTGGTTGGCGGTACGGGAATTTCCAGCGATCCGTGTTAATCTTGTGCAGCACGGCTGACCGACTCGCTATATAGGAAGGCCTGTACCGGTGCCGCCGCATGGGCGGGCCAGGCCTTGGGCACAGCTGCAATCTGCTAGGAAGTCCCGCCAATGAAAATCTCTATGTTTCGGTCGTCTGCTCGCGGAACCCCTCGTCGTCTGCTGTGGAGCCTGTCGGTGGCCGCCCTGCTCTCCGCCTCGTGGGGAGTCGGTCAGGAGTTGCCGGGGCCCGTAACGGTGCCGGATTCATCGGTGGTCCCGCCTCCGCCACAGGCGAACATGCCACTCGGTTACGTCAGCGGCTATCGGCAGGAATCGGCACGCGAATACCTGCAGCGTCGGGCGCAGGCCAAGGTGGAATCGCGGCAGGCTCGTCTGGACGCGATGCGATGGATGGGATATTCGCCCTCGCGGCCCACCGTCACCGCCGTACCCTATTCGGGATATACGCCGACCTGGGGTGCCTACAGCGTTGGGCACTACTGGTCGCACCCGTTCTGGCATAACCCAGTCAATTTCGGGTACTGAGGTCTGGTTGATCGGCGCGCCCCTGGCGAGGCGTTGCCGCACCCAGTATTCTGCAGCGCCAACATGGGGCGCTTCGAGACAGGGGAGTGGCGATGCAGATTGCGGGAAGGCGTTTTGACACAGGGCAAGCTGTCGTACTGGAGGTTCGCGACGGGAGTATCATCGCCGAGCATCCCGGCGAACCGAGACGCGACTTGCCCTGGCTGGCGCCCGGCTTCGTGGACCTGCAGGTCAACGGCTATTGCGGTCAGGAGTTCAACGATCCGGATCTGACCGTCGAGAAGATCGAGCGCGTGTGTCTCGCGATGGACGCGGACGGCGTCACCAGTTTCTGTCCTACGTCGACGACGCACAGTTTTGCCATGCAGTCTTCGACCATGCGGAGGCTCGCCGAGGCCTGCGACCGATCTCCCTCCGTAGCGCGGCGGGTCCCTGGTTTTCACCTCGAAGGACCGTACATCTCGCCGATTGACGGACCGCGGGGGGCCCACCCCCTGGAACACTGCCGGCCACCGGACTGGGACGAATTCTGTCGCATCCAGGAGGCCGCCGGAGGCCGCATCCGGATCCTGACCTTGTCACCGGAATACGAAGGGTCGCCGCGCTTCATCGAACGAGCGGCCGAGTCGGGTGTAGTGGTCGCGATCGGTCACACCAATGCCAGTTCCGACCAGATACGGGATGCGATTCGAGCCGGCGCGCGCATGTCGACCCATTTAGGGAACGGAGCCCACGGGCAAATTCGCCGGCATCCGAATTACATCTGGGACCAGCTGGCGGCGGATGAACTGGTCGCCAGTCTGATCGTCGATGGGCATCACCTACCGCCAGCCGTCGTGAAGTCTTTTGTGCGCGGGAAAACCCCGACTCGGTGCGTGCTGGTCAGCGACCTGGTCGGGATGGCCGGCATGCCTCCGGGCGCCTATACGAACACCAGTATCGGCAACATCGAGATCCTGGAAGGGGGCCGCATCGTGGTGGCCGGCCAGCGACAATATCTCGCCGGCGCCGGACTTCCAATCACGTGGGGCATCGCCAACATCATGCGGTTTGCCCAAGTGGATCTGTGCACCGCGATCAAGATGGCCACTCAGTGGGCCGCGTCGCTGATTGGTACCGAATCGCAGCTGCGCGTCGGCGCCGCGGCCAATCTCGTGCTGTTCGACGTCCCGGAGACGGGGCCCGTCCACGTGCGGGCGACGATCAATCACGGAGAACTCGTCGCCGGCGCGCTTTCCAGTGTCGCTGTGCGGTGACATGCGGACAGCCTGTTTGGCGCTGCAGCACGTCAGCAGTGAGCGGCGCTAGCTCGCCGGGCGGTCGGCGGAAGGGCCGCATGCGATGCGGATCTCGCGGCGGACGTCGTCGTCTTCTTCGCAGGCGAGCCGAGCGGCGAGCGCCTCGCGGGCGTCCGCCGTGCCGATTTGCCCCAGGGCCCACGCGCTCGCTTCACGCACCAGCGGCTCGGCATCCTGCAAGCCGAGCCGTAGCGAGGCCACGGCAGCAGGGTCCCGGCGGTTGCCCAGCACGATCGCGGCGTTACGTAGCAGACCGCGTCGGCGGGGCCGCCACAGCGGCGAGCCCCGGAACCGGTCGCGAAACTGCTGCTCGTCGAGCCTGAACAAGTCGGGCAGCGGCACGGGATTCGCGTCCGCTCGCGGACCAAACAGGCCCGCATCTCCCTCCGGCGACCGACGGTTCCAGGGACAGACTTCCTGGCAGATGTCGCAGCCGAAGACCCAGTCGCCGAGTCCCGTGCGTAACTCCCGCGGGATCGACGATCGCAACTCGATCGTCAAGTAACTGATGCAGCGGGTGGCGTCCAGCACGTATGGGGCCGGGAAGGCCTGGGTTGGGCAGGCATCGAGACACCGCCGGCATGTGCCACAGTGGTCGGTGGCATGCGGGGCATCGTAGTCGAGCTCCTGGTCGGTCAGCAGTGCGGCTAGAAAAAACCAGCTGCCCGCGTGTTTGTTCAGCAGCAGAGTGTTCTTGCCAATCCACCCCAGCCCGGCGAGTTGCGCGAACTCGCGTTCGAGGAGGGGTGCGGTGTCGACAACGCCGCGCGCCGTCGCTCCGGGTATGCTGGTGCGCAGGTAATCGGCGAGTCGGTGCAACCGCTCGTGAACGACATCGTGATAGTCCGCAGGTCCCCAGGCGTAACGGGAGATGCGCCCGGACAGGGGGCCTGGCGTGCGGGGCTCGCTGGTTCGATAGGGCAGGGCCAGCATGAGCAGGCTCCGCGCGCCGCTCAAGATCTGCTGAGGATCCTCGTAGGCGGCCGCTCGGTTCTGCAAGTAGTGCATGTCGCCGGCGTAGCCGAGCGCGAGCCAGTCCAGGAGCCGTGTCCAGCCGGTCGCCGGCACGGCTGGGCAGGCTCCCGTCAAAGTGAACCCTAGTCTCGCCGCCTCGCGGCTCAACCGCTCCGTCAGTTCGCGTTTATCCACGCCGACTCCCGGGCTGAATTCGCGCCCGCATTCCCGTTGCAATTGATCCCATGCGAATTACCGTGGAATGGTACGTGGTTCGTCCTTCCGGTTGAAGTAACGAGGTGTGCGATGTCGCGATTTCTGTCCCTGAGTGCGGTGGCCATTCTTTGCGCGGCCATGAGCCCCAGCCTGCCGGCCGGCGACTATTACGGCGGTTTTTACGGCCATGGCTTTCCCTGGTTTGGCTATGGCAATCAAGGACCTGCGGCGTATGCACTTGGGAACATTCCCGCACCCCCGTATTTTGCCCTGCATCCACCGGTCTACTACAGTCACCCGGTGGCCAGGCCCTACGGCCACAGCCCTTTTGCCTGCCCGTGTGGCGGTCATGTCCAGGCGCCTCGCCCGGCCCGGCGTATCGTGGCCAATCCGTTTATTGAGCTGAAACCGGCCGAGCCGGCGAAGCCAGCGGGCCAGGTTGCCAAAGTCCCCGTCCGCATCGTGAACCCGTTCTTTGAGGGAACCGCTCGGAGCGAAGTCGAGCTCGTGCAGCAATAGCGGCGATCCCGACGAGCCACCCTGTCGAACCTGAGAACGGGGCGATGTGGGCAGATGTGGGGAAGTGTGAATATCTCTCTTGGTGAAGTCGGCGCCGAACGGTAAGCTTTCCGACCCTCGTTGTATGGAGTGGTCCGTCCGGGGGTGGGAGCGTAAATTCGGCCAGGTGGGAGTCGGGGATGCCTTCTTCCGCGTCCCTCGATGTGGCGTTCTTGGCTGGTGATCGCGGAAAGGAGTCTGCGATGGGGCGACCTTGCCTTCTGATTGCCATCCTGGCGTTTTGCCTGGGATGCCGTTCGCCCAATTGCTGGGGACCTTATGGCGGGCAGGGCACGCGGGTGCCTCCTCCGCCGACGGGCAGCTACGGAGTTCCCAACAACTATTACCAGCCGTCGTTTCCCGCCAACCCTGCCCCCACGTTGCCGCCGGGGGTGCGGCCCTTATCGCCCACTACACAGTGGCGGACGGTTCCCGCGGAGGGCGGTATGTCGACGGCGGCGGCACTGGTCCCTTCGCCGGCTGGGTCGTCCGACCCGACTGTTACGCCGCCAACCGTTGCGAGCGTTCCGGCGACCGTCCGTTCCGAGCTGTCTCAGCAATTGAAGGGGATGCCGGTCAACGAGGCGCTCGGCAGCGCCGAACCGGCGCTGGTGACTCCCGACGAGAATGCCGCGCCACTGACGTCCGTTCCGCGTGTAGCTAAGTCCGCCGCGCCCCGCGTTGGTCAACCCGCCCCAGTCGGTGGATCCGATCCACGGCGTGCCGTGACGTCGGCCTCCTGGCAGACGCGCGAGGAGCCATAACCGGGCATCCGATAGCTCTCGGGCCTACCATCTGCTGACGACGAGGTCGTGGTGCAATCCGTTGTCGTACAACGCGTGACCCAAGCAGCCTGGCATGGATTGTGCCGGCTCCTGCCAAGGCACCATGCCTATGGCGCAATCGCCCGCATCAACGATCTGGCGGCTCGGTGGGAGCAGCCGACAGACGACGAACTGCGGCGCGGGAGCCTGTCGTTACGGTACCGGGCCTTGAGCGGCGAGTCGCTGGACTCGTTGCTGCCCGAAGGTTTTGCGCTGGTGCGGGAAGCCGCCCGGCGCGCGTTGGGGCTGCGCCACTACGATGTCCAGCTACTGGGGGGCATTGCCATGCACCGCGGTGCGATCGCCGAAATGCAGACCGGCGAAGGCAAGACGCTCACCGCCATGCTTCCCTTGTACTTGGCGGCGCTGCGCGGCGACGGGGCTCATCTGGCGACGGCGAACGACTATCTGGCAAATCGGGATGCCGAACTGGCTCGCCCTGCGCTCGCGCGGCTAGGACTGACCGTGGGAGCCCTCGATACAGCTACGCCACGCGTCCAGCGCCGGCACGCGTACCGTTGCGACGTGACGTACGGCGCCGCGCGGGAGTTCGGATTCGACTTCCTGCGTGACCGATTGTTGCTCGGGCGAGATGGCGACCAGGCGCCGGAACTGCTGAGCCGGCTGCTGGGGCACCGCGACGAGATGGGCACGACGGACGCGGTACAGCGGAAGCTACACTTTTGCCTCGTCGATGAGGCCGACAGTATCTTGATCGACGAAGCACGTACGCCGCTGATCGTCAGCGCGCTGCCCGGCAACTCCCATGAATCAGCTTGCAAGCTCTACCAATGGGCTGCGTCGGTGACACCGGAATTTGAACCGCTGGTTGATTTCGAGTTTGATCCACGCGAGCGCTCGGTATCGCTGACCGGCACCGGGCGGCGAAAACTGCGGGAAGTTTCCAAGCCGGACAGTCTGGCCGAAATCGGACTGCTCGACCTGTATGAACACGTCGAGCGTGCGCTGCTCGTGCAGCGCGAGTACCTGCGCGACCGGCATTACGTGGTCCGCCAGGGGCAAGTCGTCATCGTCGACGAGTTCACCGGACGCATGGCGGAAGGCCGGAAGTGGCGCGACGGGATCCACCAGGCGATCGAGGCGAAAGAGGGAGTCGAGATTACGGTCCATGCGGGCGACGCGGCACGGATCACGGTTCAGGATTTTTTCTTGCGTTACGATCGGCTCGCCGGCATGACCGGAACGGCCGCCAATTCCACCGCGGAACTCCGCAAGATTTACCGATTGAAGGTCGCGGTGATTCCCACTCACCGGATTTGCCGACGCATAGCGCTGCCCTCCCAGGTATTCGGTCATCGCGACGCCAAATGGCAGGCGATCGTGGCCGAGGTACAAACGATGCACGCCGCGGGGCGTCCGGTGTTGATTGGTACGCGCTCGATCGACAAGTCCGAGCATCTTTCGAGGCTGTTGCGCGAGGCTGGCATCACGCACGACCTGTTGAACGCGCACCGCCACGCGGAAGAAGCCCAGATTGTCGCCGAAGCGGGACAGCGTGGCGCCGTCACGGTCGCGACGAACATGGCGGGACGCGGTACCGATATTAAACTCGGCCCCGGGGTTGCGGAGCTCGGAGGCCTGCACGTTATCTGCACCGAACTGCACGATTCGGCGCGCATCGACCGCCAGTTGATCGGCCGCTGTGCTCGCCAGGGCGATCCCGGTTCGTTCCGCCAGTTCATGTCGCTGGATGAAGACATCGTGTCGAAAGGGCTGGGAGTCAAGCGAGCCGAGCGTCTGCGGAGTCGCTTGCCCTCCGCCGGCATTTTAGGACGCCGTTACCGCCGGTGGATGTTAAGGATTCAGCGGCGCGTGGAACGCGAGCACTTCCGGCAGCGGCGACTGCTACTGTACTACGCCGAACAGCGGCGGCGGACTCAGCAGCAGCTGGGGCAGGACCCGTTCCTGGATGCTTGACGCAGCTGCATTCCGGAACTCCGCCAATTCAGATGCCCATCTGACCGAGCGCGTCGATGGTGCGGGTGACGATTCCGAACAGCGTGGGATGCGACGTCTCGAATTCCTCGGCCGCGTCCTGCAGCCGGGACGCGAGCGTCCCGTGCTGCGCCGGTTCCGTCGGCGCTCGCTTGCCGAGCGTATCCGAAATCTCCTGGAGCACTGTTTCCAGCGCCGTGCGAGTCTCGTCGTCCAGCGAATTCAATGTCGCCAGTTCGGATTCCAATTCCTGCAACGTGGCGCGTAGCTTCTCATGCTTTTCTGGCATATCGCGTTCCCTGACCCTGGCGGTGCATCGTTCCGGAAAAAGGCCCAGGCGCCCATGACCGACGCTTTGAATTATCGCCGGATCGGCGCCGTGCGAAAGGGCCATAGCGCATGGAGTTTGGCCAACCGTTCCGCCGTCATTCTGCGGACTTCGGAACGGTCCGATCGTCGGTCACCCTCAAGTACTGCGCCGACTTCAGCGCTCAAACGGGCGGCAAGCTCCGGTACGCGATCGAATACGCCGCCGGCGTCGATGGTGCCCTGGCCGCTGTCCGTCCCTGCATTTCTGCGGCCTTCTGCGCTATCCGCGTTTCATGCACGCGTTGCGTCGACTCGTCTTCCTGCACAAAGCAAGGTCGGATCCACGCGTAAGAAGCGAAACGCAGAAACCGCAGACGGGCGCAGAGAGGAATGGGAGCGTCGGTTGCCGTTTGTCCGTCAGGCCCCGCCGGCGCAATGGGGAGAAAGACCGCCTCGTGAACGCCGTTCGTTGGCAACGTCAAGGATGCTGAGCCACCGGGCGGATGTTGCCCGTGCCTGTGTTGACGAGCGTCGTGGTCAGCATCTCGACGATGGCGGATCGGACCACCTCCGACGGCAGGGCGTAGGTCGCGACACGGCTGACGCGGGCAATGTTCAGGCCGACGACGTTGCCGTCCAGGTCGATGACGGGCCCGCCACAATCGCGCGGCCGCAACACCGTATCGTGCTGCAAGACAGACGGGAATCCCGCGCGGCGGCGGCTGAGCGGACCACCCAGACTGTCCATTAGCTCGACCTGCTCGGGCTGACCCGGACGCGAGCCATCGCCCAACGTCGCCACCAGATCCAACGTCTCCGAGTCACGCTGGACCGCCAGCTTCAGCTGATCACCAGGCTGCAGCGACAGAATGACGTCGCGCAAGCTGTTCGATTCCATGAGCCGCGTGCCATTCGCGCTCAGGATCCGATCGCCGCGCCGCAAACCGGCCCGGGCGGCACCGGAGCCCGAGGACACACTTACCACGAGAATACCGTCCTCGCGAGGCTCATAACGCACGCCCAGGCTGGGCGTCGGCGCCGGACTCTCATGCACGGCTGTGCTGACGACACCGACCGCGGCCGGTTCGCCTGAAATGGTCGCCGTCGCCAGCCAGCTGCCGATTGTGGGCGCGGGGCTGTTGCTCCATCGAATGACCGTCAACCCCGTGGCGCGGATCTTGAGAATGGCCAAGTCGAGATCCTCGCGGCCTGCGACGCGAACCGCCGGCAAGCGGCGCTGGTCGACCAGCACGCAATCCAGCTTTTTCCCTTGTAGTTCGCTCGCTTTCGTCAGCACGTAACCATCCGCATGGATGACCACACCCAGCGAGGCCTGCACGTCGTCGCACAGCACGCGGACGGTCGCCTGGCTGGCTGGCTCGACAATTTCGCGAAACGCGGATCGCACGGAGATGTGGTTGCGCACGTTCTCGTCGGGAACGAATCGGCCCAGCAATCGCCCGACTGAAGTGCCGGACCGGGACGGGACGGTGCGTACCGGTTCCGCCGACGCAGGATCGGCCGTTGCCTGCAGGCGAAATGGCAAGCTGCTGGCCTGGGACGCGCCGGGAGTCGCTGGCCGAAGCCGGGGATCGACCTCTGCACCGACGGCCAGTGAGAACCATGTCTGCAAGCTCAGAGCCAGCAGCAACTGTCGCATGATTGGTTGAGTCCTCATGTCAGCCTTTGTAACGCACCCTCTCGCGCGACCAATTCCAAACGGAACCGCCGCCCTCGCTAATCGGCCTTCCGCCCGATTTGAATGACGAGCTCCACCGTCGCTTCCCCACGGCGGACCAGCACCCGCACTTTGTCGCCTGGGTCGCATTGTTCCACGCCGCGCTGGAGACTGGCGAAATCGGTTACGTCTTCGGTACCAAACCGCAGCACCACGTCACCGTCGCGCAGCCCACCTTTGGCGGCCGGCGAGTTGGGGAACACGCGGGCAATCCGCGCATCGGTCGCCTGCGAGTGTCCCTCGACTCCAATGAACGGCCGCCGTCCCGGGATGTAGCCCCAGCTCTCGCCTCGCGCCAGACGCGTCCAGGTCTCGCGGTAGATGTTAATCGGGACATGTAAATTGGCTGTCAACGGTTCGGCAATCCGGCTGTGGATGCCGATCACGCGCCCTTGCAGATCGAAGAGCGGTCCGCCCGAATCGCCGCCGATGAGCGTGCAATCGGAGTACAGGGCTGGCAGTCGTCCGTCTTCTTCGGTCAGGTCGATCCGGTGCAGACGCCCCAGTCGCAACGCCGGAGTCTGGGAGGCCTGGAGCCCGCCGGGATGCCCCGTCGCCAGGCACCATTGCCCGAGCACCAGTTGCGACGAATCACCTGCCGGAACGAACGGCCATTTCTCGTCCGGGTCACCAGTACCGGTAATCTTCAGCAGCCCGGCATCGACGGTGCGGAAGCTGCCCAGCGTTCGCGCGGGCACCGTGCGGCCGTCGTGCAGCAGCACTGTCGCCTGCTCGTTCGGCCGTCCGATCACGTGAGCCGCGGTCAGCACATAACCCGTTTCGGAAATGATCACACCGCTGCCCTGGGCGGAGCCCACCTCTACCCCGACGCTCGCCGGCAAGATACGTTCCATCAAGGACTGGACGTGCCGCTGCATCGCGCGGAGTTCGTCAAGATTCGCCGGTGCACCGCCCGATAAAATCGAAACCAGATTCTCTTCGGACGGAACAAGTGCCTCGGCGGCCGGCAGCAAGCGCGGGGACAGCGAAAAACCCACCAGGAACGCCAGCCAGACAAGACAAATCTGCCAGCAGATTCTCCCGCGACGAGTCGACAAGTGGGCTGGTAAAATACGACCGGGGCGCGACAGACCGCAGGATGCGGCGCGACACGCCGTAAAGTGCTTAATGCTCATCGCTCAGTCGATTGTCTGTTAACCGTGGTAAGGCGCAACTCGCAACAGATCCCCTGTCTCGGCGCCAGCATGGACCCCTGAATGATACTGTATTGAAACGCAACTTGGGAATGATTTGTTCGTTCCCTGTTACAATCTGACGGTCGTAGGGGTCCTGACATGGCAAAATTGGTGTGCGGGTGCGGTTATTTGGGGCTGCGCGTCGCTCGCCGCTGGCTGGGCCGCGGCGAGACGGTGTGGTGCACGACCCGATCGCCGCATCGCGCCGACGGCTGGCGGCAGCTGGGACTTCGGCCCTTACTGACCGACGTGACGCACCCCTGGAGCCTACCCCCCGAGGTACTGAATATCGATACGGTGCTATTCGCCGTTGGCTTCGACCGCTCGGATGCTCGGCCGATCGAAGAGGTTTACACCGAAGCCATCCGCCATACCGGCTACGCGCTGCCCGACTCGGTCCGGCGTCTGATCTACATCAGCTCGACCGGCGTCTATGGCCAGTCGGCCGGGGAGTGGGTCGACGAGGACTCGCCGTGCCAGCCGACACGTGCCGGCGGACGAGCATGCCTGGCTGCCGAACGGTGGCTGGCCGGTTCCCGCTGGTGCAGCCGGACTGTCGTTCTGCGGCTCGCCGGAATCTATGGGCCGGGAAGGATCCCGAAGCGGTCGGCTGTCGTCGCTGGCGAGGTTCTGGACACGGATCCCGACGGATACTTGAACTTGATCCACGTTGATGACGCCGCCGAGCTGGTGCTGGCCGCAGAGGCCCGCGCGGTCCCGCCCCGCACGCTGGTCATTGCCGACGGCGAACCGGTGCTGCGCGGCGATTTTTATCGCGAGTTGGCTCGATTGTTGCGAGCACCGGAACCCCGGTTCGCCGGACCGGGCTCACCGGTTCCCCGCACGGGTCGAGGGGCGACCGACAAGCGAATTCGTATCCGCCGCATGCGCGACGTCCTGTCCGCGGAGTTGCGATTTCCGTCCTATCGTGAGGGCCTGGCGGCCATCGTCGCGGATCAGGCAGGTTGATCGCGCGCACCGGGATTCCTACAATCCCAACCTCTCGCGAGGAACCGCTTATCATGCTGGAACGTAAGCCCGTCTTCCCCCACGTCATCGAGATGAACCACCAAGCCGGGCACGTCATCGGCTGCAACGTCTATCTCGTGTATGACCAGCAGGAATGGATCCTGATCGACATCGGCTACGAAGATACGGTCGACGAGATCATCGAACTCATCCGCGCAATGGATTTCCCGCTTTCCCAGTGCAAGACGCTGGTTGCCACGCACGCTGATGTGGACCACATCCAGGGACTGGCGAAGGCCAAGCAGTTACTGCGAACCACGGTTACCTCGCACCCGTTGGCCGTCTCGGCGCTGGAAAGTGGCGACAAGCTGATGACGTTTGCCGAAATCCCGGCCCATCACATCCACTTGGAGATGCCCCCGGTCAAGGTGGATCACACGATCCAGGACGGCGAACCGCTGCGAGTCGGAGGACTGCAATTGGAAGTCTGGCACACGCCGGGGCATACGGACAGCCAGCTCTCGTTTCGGCTCGGGGAACTGCTGTTGAGCGGCGATAACATATACCGTGACGGTTGCGTGGGGGCCATCGATGCACATCACGGCAGTGATTTGCCGAAGTTCATCCAGTCGCTCGAACGGATCCGGCAGAGCGATGTTACCTGGCTCCTGCCCAGCCATGGCCCGATCTTCCGTAAGGACAACGCACTGCTCACCGCCACACTGAAGCGGCTCGAATCGTACCTGCACATGGCCGACTTTGGGACCTGTGCGATCGATTGGCCGTTGATCGAC
>JBFWYF010000036.1:0-18659 GCA_050186685.1 Pirellulaceae bacterium | reverse complement strand
TTCGCTTCGACGATACCTGTTCCAGACCATTGATTTGCGATATCGCATCCAGAACCGTCTCGTTCCCCGTAACTGGGAAGCGGTAGACGGCGTCACCCAACTCGGCACCCTGCAAAATGATGTAGTAGACCTTGCTGTTATACGAGTGGACGTTCAGGGAAACGACGGGTGCGTCGAGAAACTGCGACAGATGCTGCTCGATGACAGCCTTGGCCTGGCTGAGTGTCAGACCAACTACCGGGACGCTGCCATAACTGCCGAGCGTTACAGTGCCGTCGAGAGCAACGAGATATTGCCCGACAACCCGCTGCGATGCGCCAAGTTCGGCCAAAGCGACGGCGACTTCGGCGTCCTTCAGGAACATCTCCAGGTGTCTCGCTAGGGCGTCGCGAGCGTCCTGAACGGTCATCCCGGCAACGCTCACAACCCCGTAGGGGGCGCCCAGATTCACGACCCCCCCGGGCTCGATCGGATACAAACCGCCGATAGGGGCCTCTGGTAGCGTCCCCAGTACACGAATCGAGAGCACGTCCAACGACTTGAGATGGTACGGTGGTTTGGGCACCGCATGGATCGTCTCTATCGCCAGGATATCCGGGGGCTCGATCACATATTGGGGCAAGACGGTCTTCGCCAGTTCCCTCGGCATCGGCTCCACGACTGGGGGGAAGGCGTCCACCGCAGCTTGATGCCCGTGGGATGCGAGTTGGCATCCCGAGGCGACGAACGCGATCGCTGGCAAAGCATACCGCAGCCAGCGAAGAATTCTTCCGTGAATTCTGGGCATGTGTCTCTTCCGTAAGTCAATGGGATCGCCCTTAATGAACCTAAAGGCGGCCTCCCTCGCTCCATCAGTTCCGTCCTGCGGAAACGCCGTGACCTGTGTTCGCCTTCCATCTGGATCAGTCCGGCCGATTGTCGTCTTCGTGCCGGTCCCGTCATGAGGCGCACACAGCCGCCGGTTAATCCTAAGAATCGGCGGAGCGCGAACGTATCATGGGAAGAAACGGGGGCCTGGACTCAGGCGCACCCGGTTTCGGTCCGGTTGGTCCGCATTTACGCGACGTGCGATCCAGGCAAGATTTGCCGTCACAGGCCGGTGATTGCTCGCCGGGAGGAGGGTCGTCGTGGCCGGAAAGACCGCTACAATGACACTAGGCTGCAGGCGTGGACCGGGACGCCAGCCCGGGATGCCCGTAGTCGATAATCACATGGTGAGGAGTCTGACGACTATACCTCAGCATTTAAACGAGTGTTTGCCGACAAAAAAGGGCAGACCTACATTCGAAACAAGGAGGAGAGCGAAATGTCCTTTCGATTCGCCTGCGGTCTAATGGCCCTGCTGTTTCTGAGCGGTTCACAGGCCGTCTATGGCCAGCGTCCCGCTCATTACGCACCGTCACGTCCGGTCTTGAGTCCCTATTTCTTTTATTCCGCGATCAACACGACCGGCTTGCCGAACTACTATACGTATGTGCGCCCCGCGATCCAATTTGAGGCCTTTTTGCAGCGATCGAATGTGATGGCTGGCCGGGCAGACACTCGCTCGCGTCTCACCGACGGCGAAGTGACCAGTATCGTCGAACGCCAACTCCGTCTGCGTGAAACGACCGGCGCCGGAGCCCCAGCCTTGCCCGGAAACTACATGGACCTGTCGCACTTTTACGGCACCAGCGCCACCGGTACCAGGCGACGCTAGCATCGACGGGTCCCGGGAATCGGATCCACCTTTACAAGCCTCCGGTCCCAACTTGGCATGTGGAACTTGAGGAAATGCTGGCAGTGCGAGCACTACAAGTACTGATCCCGCCACTTTTGAATGGGAATGTCCTGCCACCAGGTGTTCGTAGAGAGATAAGCGTAGAGCCCGTACGCAATCAAACCGACAAGTAGGGCGAGCAGCAAGACGGTCGCCACCTGCTTGACTCGCCGCCAGAGCGCCCGTCGCCGCTCGTAACGGATAAGTCCCGAGGTTGCGCGGTACGTGATATCGTCCGAATCGTCCATGTGCCATCTGGTGGCATCGATGCCGTTATCGAGAATATCCATCCCGTAATCGACCTGGTGCACGGCGGTCTTGTCCGGCACAGGCCCGATTACCAAGTCTCGGTTCGCGATCCAAACGAAAACAGGGGCTGCGGTATTCTCGGAGGAACGACCGAGCCCCCTGGATGATTCTGCTCAAGCGATCCGTCAACCGCGGATCGAGAAGCCGTTGTGATATTCCTTCTTCACAATGTGCATGACTTCCGGAGCGTTGGTGGCGACCAGGTTCTTGGCATCCCACTCGATCTTTTTGCCCATGCCCGGCTCGCTCGCGGCGAACACGGCCAAGTTGCCCAGCAGGATCGTCTCGGTCAGCGGCCCGGCATAATCGGGGAAGTTCGACATCGCCGGCGCGCCGCCCTTGATGGCCCGGATCCACTCCTCAAAATGCCCCGGCGATCGCTCCCAATCGACCGACGGCTTCTGCACATTACCGATCAGCTTCATGCCCTTTTCCGCATAGTCGCCCGGTGCGAACAGCGTGCCCTTCTCGCCGATAATCAGCGCACCGCTGCGGGACATCTCGTTGCCCCCCAGCAGCGAATCCGGCGGGTACTTCTGGCCGTCGTACCACACCATCTTCACCGGGCCGCGGTTAGCGCGAGCAGGGAACTCGAAGTTAATAATCGACCAGCCGGGATACGTTTCCTTGTTGTGGCCGGGCGTCTCGGCCTGCACCGAAGTCGGGTCGCTGAGCTCCAGCGCCATGTAGGGCATGTTCACCGTGTGGCAGGCCATGTCGCCCAGCGCGCCGGTGCCGAAATCCCACCAGCCACGCCACTTGAACGGATGATAACCTTGGTTGTAGGGACGCATCTTAGCTGGACCGATAAACAGATCCCATTTGACGTGGCTCGGAACGGGCTCTTCCGGCAACCGCTCGATACCTTGCGGCCAGACAGGGCGATTCGTCCAGACATGAACTTCCTTGACCGGGCCCAGGCAACCGCTCTTGATCACCGCGGCCATCTCACGCAACGAATTCTCGGCCGTACCCTGGTTGCCCATCTGGGTCGCGACCTTCATTTCCCGAGCGACCTGGCCCAGCAGGCGTGCCTCTTCGATCGTGTGCGTCAGCGGCTTCTGGCAGAAGCAATGCTTACCCATGCGCATCGCCATCAGCGCGGCCGGCGCATGGGTATGGTCCGGCGTGCTGACCGTCACCGCATCGATCGACTTGCCGATCTCATCGAGCATCTTGCGGTAGTCGCTGAACTTCTGAGCCTTTGCGAACTGCTTGGCCTTCTTGTTCAGGTTGTTCTCGTCGATGTCGCAGATGGCCACCAACCGGCCATTGCTGCCGGCATCGCGGGAATCACTGTCCCCTTTGCCCCCCACGCCGATGGCCGCGATCTGGACCGTCTCGTTCGGGGACTTGCTTTCCTGAGCCGACAGGCCGGCCGCAACAAAATAGCCGGAACCGATAACAGCTGAGGTTTTCAGAAAATCACGACGATTCGTGGAATGCTTCATGGAAAACTCCTTGGCGATATCGAGCAGCATAGACCAGGCAGGCCGCGTCGGATTCCCCGGCAAGTGGTCCCTTACGATGCGCCCAGCAGGCCGGTTCCTGTGAGCTGGACGCGCCGAGTTCCCACGCGGTGAGTGGCGTGCATGAATACGCCCATGAGACTAGCCCACAACGGCCCGGAATGCAATCGTCACCCCCCCCTATCCCGCAGCCATCCGGAGGTCCCGTCGGTCAGGGAAAGCTCACTTGCCGATGCAGAAGCGGCCGAATATGCGGTCCAGAATGTCTTCGGTATAGACCGCCCCGGTCACGGCCCCCAATTCGTCCAACGCGAGCCGAAGTTCAGCCGCTGTGAGCTCGTCGCCGCCCCCACACTGGACCAGAGCCGCGGCCCGCTCGAGCCCGGCCTCCACCCGCCGCAGACTCTCGACGCAGCGCGCAGCTGTTTGCGGCACTACGCCGCCGCGCCTCGCGGAATCGTTCAACACCTCGACAATCCTCTGCCGCAGTTCCGCCATTCCCTCCCCGGTCACACAACTGGTGCGGAGCGTCTCGCTTCCGGTCACCTCGGCCAGCGGTTGCCGGTCGCACTTCGTCAGCACGACCAGCCGCGGCATCGTCGGCGTCTGCGCCAGCTCCGCCAGTTCCCATGGGTCGAGGGACCGGGACGAATCCAGGCACAGCAACTGCGCCGACGCTAGCTCGGCCTCCCGCCGACTGACCGCACGGGCCATCCGATCGGCCTCGTCCCGGCCCGGGCTCTCATCCACTCCCGCCGTGTCGATCAACTTGATCCGCCGTCCCCCATTCGAAAGCAGGCCGGTCACGTAGTCGCGCGTCGTGCCGGCTTCGTCCGACACCAGCGCATGGTCTCCCTCCAGCAACCGATTGAACAGGCTGCTCTTGCCGGCATTCGGACGCCCCCGCAGCACCACGGACGCCTCCGCGTCGACGATCTCCCGCCGTTCCATCTGCTCCAGCAACCGTTGGGCGGCGCCCGACAGTTCGCCCAATTGACGCGCCAATTCGGCACGCGAGATGAACTCAATGTCTTCCTCGACGAAGTCCAAGCCTGCTTCCAGATGAGCTACGAGATCCAACATTTGTTCGCGTAGCCGCTGGAGCGGTGCGGCGAGCCCGCCCGCGAGCTGCCGCAGTGCCGTGTCCAACGCACGTTGATCCGACGCTTCGATGATGCCCAACACGGCCTCGGCCTGCGTCAGGTCAAGCCGTCCCGCCAGAAATGCGCGCAGCGTGAATTCGCCCGGCCGAGCCAGCCTGGCTCCCGCGCTGCACAACGCCTGCAGGACAGCGTCGAGCACGGGCGGCGAGCCGACGGTATGGACCTCGAAACTCGGCTGCCGCGTGTAACTCGCCTCCGTCGGCCAGACGTAGACGGCGCACGGGACGTCTCCCCAGGGATCCTCCGCGGCAATGTGTCCCGGCCAGCGGCGAGCGCCCCGCCCCGTGGACCATGGCGTCTCCTCCTCGCCGCGAAATACCCGGTCGAGACACTGACGCGACGCGGGACCACTCACCCGCACAATGCCCCGCACCGCCCCAATCGAAGCGGAAGCAATCGCGGCAATCGTATCGGCGACGTCCCACATGCGAGAGTAGTCCGCTCACTGAGGCCCACGCATCAGGCCTTGGGCTTGGGCGGCCGCCGCTGCGGACGCTTACGGGGGGACGTGCCGTTGCCGTCGGTCTTGGGGGCAAACGGATTGACCCAACCGGTTCGGCCACCCCCCTCGTCGCCAGGCGAACTCTTGTTCACCGTCGGTTTCGGCATCAACTTCCGCTCGGCAATCCCCCACAAGCTCGAGGCAATGAAGTAGATACACAGCCCGGCGGGAACTTTGTAGAAGAGCACTCCCATGAAGATCGTCATGAACTTCATCATCTTCAACTGCATCGCCGTCTGCTCGTCGGTGGCGGGCGGAGTGAACAGCTGCTGGTGGACCAGAAACAGACCAATCGTGAAGATGGGCAGTAGATTGAAATACGGTCCCAGCCAGCCGCTCTCGTCCGTCAGGAAAGCCAGCCAAGGCGCCTTCCAGTAGAACAGTTTGTCGGGGCCCGCCAGGTTCGACGCCCACTCGACTCCCGCAATCAAAGGCGCCTGGCGCAGTTTGATGTCCACTGCCAAGCACCGATAGAGACCAATGAACACGGGCAGCTGCACGAACATCATCCAGCAGCCGCTCAGCGGGTTGTAATTGTGCTTGCGGAACAACTCCTGTTGAGCTTTGCCGCGAGCTTCCATGTTGCTCTTGTACTTCTCGGCAATCTTTTTCATCTCGGGCGCCAGCTCCTGCATCATGGCCGCGTTCTTGGCTGCTTTGCGGCTGAGCGGAAACATGCACCCGCGAACGAGGACCGTCAACATGATGATGGCAATGGCGTAGTTGCCGACAAGTCGGTCGTGAAAGAAGTGCAGGATCGTGGACAGCAGACGCGACACGGCCCCGAACCACCCGTAATAGATGAGATCGCCCAGATGGTAGGCCTCCACCACTTCCGGCACCTTCGGCCCGGCGAACAGCACGAAGTCCTGCTGGAACGTCTCCGACGGATCGATCTCCAGAGTCGGGCTCGTCAGCTGGAAGGACACATTCGCCGTTCGCTCCCAACCCTTGGGAATGCGCGAGACATCGCTCAGCACCATCGCCTCGCCCCGCGAGAAGGCAACCGCCTCGCCTGCTTTCGCCCCCGCCGGCACCAGGACTGCCGCGAAGTACTGTGTATCGACGCCAATGTATTCGACCGAACGGCGTCCGATCGCCTCGTTCTCGCCGAACAGGGCCAGCTCCGGGTTCCGCTCTTCGCCTTTGGCGCGGCTCACCAGAGCCGGGCAGCCGATCAACCGGGAGCCTCCTTGGGCGGTGCTGACCACGACATCCCGCGCACCGGCACCCTGGAACATGCCTGGATGAATCTTCGCCGAGTACCACCACCCTTCCGTAGGCAATCCCTGGGTGCCGTCCAGCCGGTAAGCGAGCTTCTGGGGCTCGCCCAGGAGGTTACGGATTTCAATGCGGAAGTCGATGTGATACGGGGGCACGCCCCGCCCCGCCCCCTGGCCGCTCGCCTCGGGAGTCGGCGCTGCGCCGAGTCGATAGCGCTTGATGACTTCCACCGGACCGCTCAAGCCAAACTCGGCAGCGCGAGCCGCCGATACCGTGTAACGAAAGGCCGCAGCGTTTTCGGTCGTCTCGGCAGCCACCACTTCCCATTCCTCGTCGTTCATCGCCTGCAGGAACGTGGACTTGTCGCCGCTGGACGCACCGACGGCCAGACGCAACGACAACCGCCGGACATCGGAATACGTCGACTCGGGGCCGATCAACTCGAGCGGACGAACAGCCAGCGTAGCCGACAGCTGCACCGCTTCGGGCCTGCCGCCCGTCTCGCGCTCGACCGTCAGTTGCACCTTGTCTCCCGGCTTTGTTTTCGCCAGAATCGCATCGGCGTCTGCCTTGCTCGCGACCCGCTCGCCGCCGATTTGCAGGAGCAGATCACCCGGCGTCAGCCCCGCCTGCGCGGCCGGCGTTCCCGCGGGAACCACTTCCACCCGGCAACCGCTGGGCACCTCCGGCACAAGCGACATGTTACCGAGGTAGCCACCGCTCCCATCGAGGTCCCGGTACTGCAGATCGCCTTTCGCCGTGCGCCCCACCAATTCGACCCGCTCCAACGTCGCTCCCCGGCTATTCAGCGTCACCAGCAAAGGACTGCCCCCCTGCGACTCGTAGGAGCCTAGCGACACGACGCGGTGCGGCACGTCGGCCTGGGCCTTTTCCTCGGCGGGTGACGGCGAGCCCTCCGGCTGTTCGCCCTGCGGTCCGACCTCCTGTTTGCCGGGCTCCTGATTGCCAGCCGCCTGATTGCCAGCCGCCTGTTTCTCGGGGACCACCTTTTTCGCGCCGTCTTTTCCGGCGCCGGCATTCTGTTTTTCCGCGCCCGGCGGATCGTTGACCTCTTGATTCGCGCCCTGCTTATCGGCGCCCTGCTTATCGGCGACCTGTTTCCCGGCACCTGCGTCGGGCCGGGGAGGCCCAAACTGGGTCAGCAGAACCTGATAACCCACGATGATCAGCATCGTGAGCATGATGAACGCCAAAAATCTCTTTTCCACGGTAATCGAACCCTCGCAGCCCTCAGGCGATCCAACTTGCGCCGTGTGCGCGACGCTCGGCCGTGTGCGCGACGCTCGGCCTTGACGCGCCGCGTGGTCCCTGCCAGCGGGAAATGATCGCGACGGTCGTGCGTGGGCAAGAAAGATAGGATGTTAAAACCGGCCGCGAGCTCACCGCTCGGACCCTCTTCCACCGGATGGAGTTCCGCCCAGGTAGCAGCACCTTCCCGTGCGATCCCTGGGGTATTCTCGCCCGCCAGGGAAATCTTGCAATGGGAGCAGCCCGACGTTTCCCCTCCAGAGCCTAGCGGCCGTCCCGCAACCGGTCCCCCAGAAAATCGTCCAGCTCGGGGATGCCGTAGATTTTGCGTACCGTCTTGTCGACATCATACGGCACGCGGCGAAACGTCACCAAGTCTCCGTCTAACACGACATAACTCGCCTGGGGATTGCCATCGCGTGGCTGCCCGACGCTTCCCACGTTGACCATGGCTCGTGAGCCATTCAAGACATACTGGTTCGATGTTTCCGCTGGCACGAGAAAGCGGCCGTCTGCCGTGAAGACGCCCGGGACGTGCGTGTGGCCCTGGAAGCACGCGCCTTCAATGAAGCTGAAAATACGGTTCATCTTGCGCGGATTGTAGATATCCTCGGGAAAAACGTACTCGTTCAGCGGATTGCGCGCCGACCCGTGGACGAATAACAAGCTCCCCTCACGAATCTGGCGAGGCAGCTCGCACAGAAACTTCCACCGCTTTCGGGCGGCATCGGGATCGGGGCACCCCCCCTCCAGCTGTTCCCGCGTCCAGAAAATCGCCCGCTCGGCGCCGCTGCTGAAGCCTTCCGGATCAAACAGCGCGCCCTGGTCGTGGTTTCCCAGCACGCACATGTCGAACGCCATCACGCGATCGACGCACTCGCGTGGGTTAGGGCCATAGCCCACCACGTCCCCGAGGCAATATATGGAAGAGACTTGTAGCGCAGTCAAATCGGCCAGTACGGCCTCGAGTGCCTCAAGATTACCGTGGACATCGCTGAGAATGGCTCGCTTCACTTCCCCTATTCCCCGTCATCCCTGCGTTCCGTGATATTCGAACCGCCGGACGATCCCTCCCGCGTGGGCTGGATCCCTTCCGGTCCGCTTCCCTCGGTGCCCGTTTCCTGCACGCCCGATTCCGTTCCCGTCGATGTCCTAGTTCTCTGGCCCCACGCGGGACAGCTACCCTCCCGGCAAGCTGCATGCCGCCCTCGATGCTACCGACCTGACTTCAGGCGGTCTCCTAACATGTTGTCGAGATCGGGAATGTTATAGATTTTGCGGGCCGTCGTTTCGACATCGTAGTCGACTCGCCGGTAAGTCAGCAGTTCGTCGTCCAAAATCACGTAGCACGCACGCGGGTCGTTGTCGCGCGGTTGTCCCACGGAGCCGACGTTGATCATGACCGGATCCGCTCCCAGCCGGTACTGATAGCTAATGTCCTCCGGTGTGAGGAACTCGCGGTCGATCGTAAACACACCAGGAATGTGGGTGTGCCCCTGAAAGCAGTAGTGATCCACACGGCTGAACAGCGCGTCCATCTTTCGCTGATTGTAGACGTCTTCCGGAAAGACGTATTCATTGGTCGGGTCGCGCGGCGATCCGTGCACGAACAGGCACTGGCCATCGGTGTAGGTACGTGGGAGTTCGCCCAGGAAATCCCAACGACGATTGACCTTGCTCGGTCCTCCGGGCCCATTCTCCAATTGCTCGCGCGTCCAGTACACGGCCTGGAGGGCTACCGGGTTGAAACCGTCCGGATCGAACAGTGCTGCTTGATCGTGGTTGCCCAAAATGGTCATTTCGCTCGTTTCGATGACCATATCGAGACATTCACACGGATTGGGCCCGTAGCCGACAATATCCCCGAGGCAGTACACCTGCGCGACACCTTGCTCGCGGAGGTCGGCCAGCACCGCCTTGAGCGCCTCGAGGTTGGCGTGGATATCGCTAATAAGTGCTCGCTTCACGCCCCCGTTACCTTTCTGTCCGGCGACAGCCACCGCCGCCTGTGGATCGAGACGCCAAATAAGTTTCTCAAGAAAAAACAGGGACCGCCGAACACTACACACATCACTCCGAGGGCCGAGATTCTCCCGCTGGCCGGCCCCCAGTTGCAGAAAGCCAGTCTACTAGCCGACTTAGGGGCCTGCAATCACCCGCGGCATTCCTCTCCCTTGCATCTCCGCAGGACAGCGCGAGCGGAGACCTTACTCGATTCTTCGTCCACGTGCCTCGGATTGTAAAGCCTTGCTGAGAAACGCTCGCTTTCGACGAATGTGCCGGGCTTGTGCGCCCTGAGGCGAGTCACCATGCTTGGGACACGCACGAGGAATTATATCGCATGCGAATCCTTGCCATTGAATCCGCACTGGCGGGCGGATCGGTTGCGGTTCTGACGGGCGGCACGACCGTTACGACCGTTACGCTCCCACCCGGTCGCCGCACCGCTCAAACGTTGTTGCCCGCGGTGCACGAAATCCTGCACCAAGTGGGCTGGTCGCCGCGCGACGTTCAACTCGTCGCCGTGACCATCGGGCCGGGGTCGTTTACCAGTTTGCGGATCGGGGTGACTGCGGCCAAGGCCTTCGCTTATGCGGCCGGTTCCGAGATTATGGGCGTCAGCACACTCGCGGTGATGGCCCACCCGTTGCCACTCTCGTCTTCCGCGCTGTGGGCCGTACTGCACGCCGAACGGCATCAGCTATTCGCGGCCCGGTTCCAGCCCAGCGCGACCGGGTGGACAGTCGATGGGAGCGCGCAACTGGTCGACGTCGCCAGTTGGCTGGAATCGCTGCGTGCCGGTGACGCCGTGACGGGCCCGCCCGTCGGCGACTTACTCCATCAGCTGCCACCGGGCGTCACCGCCACACCGGAGGACACTTGGCTTCCGTTAGCCGCTTCCACCGGCCAGCTAGGCTGGCGCCACTACAGCGCAGGTCAGCGAGCGGACATCTGGTCGCTTGTTCCCGACTACGTGCGGGCCAGTGCGGCCGAGGAAAAAGCCAATCCATCCCGCTGATTCCCACCGGAGCGGACTACCGAATTGCCGCGAATGCTCCGCGTGCCGCCTCGATCGTGGCCTCCACGTCCACCGAGGTGTGAGCCGCCGACACGAAGAATGCCTCGAACTGGCTGCACGGCATGTAGATCCCCTTTTCGAGCAACGACCAGAAATACTTGGCAAACCGCGCCGTGTCGCAGCGGCTGGCGGAATTCCAATCCACCACCGGATCGGGCTGGAAGAACAGCGTCATCATGCTGCCCACGCGGGCAATCGTATGGGGAACGTCTGCCGCCCAGGCGGCCTCATCCAGGCCCTGAGCCAGTCGGTGGCTGAGCTGCTCGAGCCGGGGGTAGGGGTTTTCATCCCGGAGCACGCGGAGGGTCGCGCAGCCGGCGGCCGTCGCCACGGGATTACCGCTGAGCGTCCCCGCCTGAAAGACTTTGCCGGCTGGCAGCACATGATCCATGATGGCCGCTCGGCCTCCATAGGCCCCGATCGGCATGCCACCTCCGACGATCTTGCCCAAGGTGGTGAGATCCGGATCGATGTCGAACAACGATTGCGCACCTCCATAAGCTACGCGAAAACCGGTCATGACCTCGTCGCAAATCAGCAGGGCTCCGTGTTGGCGGGTCAGCGACCGCAGCGTATCGAGAAAATCGCGTGTCGGCAGAACGCAACCCATGTTGCCTACGACCGGCTCCATGATGGCGGCGGCAATGCGTGAACCGTGTGCGGCAAACGCTTCCTTCAGTCCGGCCACATCGTTGTATCCGAGGACGAGCGTATCCTGGCTGGTGCCGGCGGTTACGCCCGGGGAATTGGGGACGGCCAGCGTGGCGGCGGAACTGCCGGCCGCGACCAGCAAGCTATCCACATGCCCGTGGTAGTTGCCCGCGAACTTCACTATGACATCGCGGCCGGTGGCGCCTCGGGCCAGCCGAATGGCACTCATCGTGGCTTCGGTGCCCGAATTGACGAGACGGACCTTTTCGATGGACGGTACCGCCTGAATGATCAACTCCGCGAGCTCGTTTTCACCCCGAGTTGGCGCCCCGAAACTGAGACCGTGGTTCACCGCGCTGTGAATCGCGTCCAGCACGCGGGGATGACCGTGCCCCAGGATCATCGGCCCCCAGGAGCCCACGTAATCGATGTAGCGGTTGCCGTCCACATCGTACAGATAAGCCCCTTCCGCACGGTCCAATACGATGGGTTCTCCGCCCACCGCGCCAAACGCCCGCGCGGGACTGTTGACTCCGCCCGGCATCAGTTCTTTGGCGCGGCGGAAAAGGCTATGGCTGGTTGATCGGTTCATCTCCACGTCCTCACCGGCAGCGATTGAAAGGAATCGGCGGGTCGGCAGGCGTTCCTTCCGCACGGCGGCCCTGCCCGAAAAATATTTGGGGCCCTGACTGCCGAGGCGTTGGCGGGCATGCCACTACACCAGCCGCATCCACACAGCAGTTAAATATTCGGTTTCCGGACAACTTGGTGCAACGGGGTGATCCGCTGCCGCGCCGGTGCGCGCGAGGATCTGCAGTTCCCGCGCGGCATGGCGCTGGGATCCGTCGTTCAGCAGCGGTCCGGCCTGGCGCGACGCCGCGTACAGCATTCGCAGAAACTCCGACTCCGGCAACAAGCCCGCACACGTGCAGCTCAGCAGCAAACCGCCGGGTGCCACCAGTTGCATGGCCAACCGGTTCAAGTCAAAGTGCTTCCGCGCGCCTTCCTCGATCTGAGCGCGTGAATTGATCAATTTCGGCGGATCCAGCACGATCACGTCAAATCGCCGGCCGTTGCGCTGCATGTCGCGCATGTATGCGAACGCATCGGACTGCACAAACTGGACCCGCACCTGATTGAGGTTGGCGTTTTCCCGCGCCAGCCGTAACGGCTCTTCGTCCAGATCCACGCCAATCACTTCTTTCGCCTGCCCGAGCTTTTTCGCCTGGACGGCAAAACCGCCCGTGTAGCAGCACAGATCCAGCACGGTCCGGCCCAGGCAGAACTCGGCCAGTTTCCGCCGGTTTTCACGCTGGTCGCAGAAGAACCCCGTCTTGTGTCCGCCTTGAAATCGGACGCGGAACCGAGTGCCGAATTCTTGGATGGTCACTTGCCCGGGTACGCTGTCCGCCACGATCGGTTCGACCGCTGCGCCTTCCTGGGCCAGCATTTTCGGACTGGGCCGGACCAGGGAATCCCGAGTGCCGCATAACGGATGCAACAGTTCGAGGATCTGCGTCGCCCGCTGAAACATGCCCAGCGAAAAGGCTTCTGCCGACAGCGTCTCGCCGTAGCGATCAACCACCAGCCCCGAAATCCCATCGGATTCGGCGTGGATCACGCGATACGCGTCCGTCACGGCATCCAGCCTCAACAGCTCGCGGCGCAGCGCCACCGCCCGAGACAGCACATCCTGCCAGAAGGTACGGTCCGGCAGCTCGCCCCCTCGCCTCAACACGCGGACGACGATCTCCGATCGCGGATTGTAGACGCCGTAGCCAAGCAACTGGGTTTCGTGATAGACGGCCACCCAGTCGCCGGGCCGCGCCTTCCCTTCGAGCCGCGCCACGCGTTTGCGGTAGATGAGGGGATAGTTCGTCGGGGACTTTAAATAGATCGCCGGCAGATTCGCCGACGCGTCGAGCGACAGCAATTGCCGGTCGACAGCCCCCGTCAGCGTTACCGCTGCCGCCGTTCGCTCGTTTCTTTCTGCCGATTTCTTCATGTCTTCGAGCCGATGATGCTCCTCCCTCAGCAGCATATTCGGATCGGTGCGGGAGGGCCACTCGGCTCCCCCGGCCCGACTCGCTTGGTTCGTGCCGCTTCCGGCGGACGCGGTTCGCTCTGCGGGAGACAGTTGCCGATTGTTGGGCCCGCGATTGTGAATTATCGTTAACAACTATGGAACGAACTTACGAAACCGTCATCGGACTGGAAGTACACGTCCAGCTGCAGACCAAGACCAAGCTGTTCTGCCGATGCAGCACCGAGTTTGGAGCACCCCCAAATACGCAGACTTGTCCGGTCTGTATCGGCATGCCCGGTTCGCTTCCCGTGATGAACCGGCGCGCGTTTCAGCTCGCGCTGCGCACGGCGGTCGCTCTGAACTGCGAAATCCCGCATTTCACCAAATGGGACCGCAAGAACTACTACTATCCCGACCTGCCCAAGGGGTACCAGATCAGCCAGTTTGATCTGCCGCTGTCCCGCAACGGCTGGCTGGAAATCAGCGATCCGAAACGCGAATTCCCGACGAAGCGTATCGGCATCATCCGAGCGCATCTCGAGGAAGATGCGGGGAAAAGCATGCACGACGAGTTGCATGGCAAATCGGACAGCCGTATCGACTTGAACCGGACCGGTACTCCGTTGCTGGAGATTGTCAGCGCCCCGGATCTGAGGTCGCCTCAGGAAGCCAAGGTGTATCTGCAGGAACTGAAACTACTCCTGACGTACCTGGGCGTCTCGGATTGCAACATGCAGGAGGGGAGCCTGCGCGTCGATGCGAACATCAACTTGCATGTGTCCACGCCCGACGGTCCGGTTCCAACACCCATTACCGAAATTAAGAACATGAACAGCTTCCGCGCCGTGGAACGGGCCCTCAGCTACGAAGCGGGGCGTCAGTTTCAGCTGTTCCAGGAGACGGGCATCCGGCTCGGGGCGCCGGGCGGCCACAAGCAGACCCGTGGCTGGGATGATCAGACGGAAGTTACGCGGCCGCAACGGCAGAAGGAAGAATCGCACGACTATCGTTACTTCCCCGATCCGGATCTCGTCCCGATTCTGGTCGAGCCGGAAGAAATCGTCCAGGTGAAGCAAGGATTGGGCGAGCTGCCCGCGGCGCTGCGGCAGCGGCTCGAAACCCATTACGGCATTTCCCCTTACGACGCAGACGTGATTGTCAATCAGGGGCGCGCGCTGGCCCGCTACTATCTTTCCGTGGCCGACCATTGCGGTGACGGGAAGCAGGCAGCCAACTGGGTCACGCAGGATGTGCTGCGAACCATGAACGAAATGAACCTGCCGATCGAGCGGTTTCCCGTCCCGGATACGGCGCTGGCGGATCTGCTGCTGGCCATCCGGCAGGGAGACGTTCCGGGGCCGCGGGCGCGGGAAGTATTCGCCCGGATGATCGAAGGAGAAAACGTGGCCGGAGCGATGGACTCCTTGGGCATCGTGCGCGTCGACGATGCGGAACTGGTCGAATTGTGCCGGCAGCTGATTGCCGCGAGCCCCAAGACCGTGGCGGACGTGCGCGCGGGCAAGCAGCAGGCCGTCGGTTCGTTTGTCGGGCAGGCCAAGAAGCGCAATCCCAATGTTGATCCCACGCGCGTCCGTGAGATCTGCTTACAGCTGATTCAGGAAACTTAGGATCGCCGAGGAAACCTGATTCCCACCTTCTCCTCAAGGGAGAGAGGCCACCCGGGGAAAAATTCTCTCGGCGGGCCTTAACGACCGCACAACGATGTCGTCGAACAGTGCCCGCCCGGTAGTCACCCTGACAACGGATTTCGGTACCGGCAGCCCGTATGTGGCTCAGATGAAGGGGGTATTGCTGACGCGCAACTCGGACCTGCAGGTCGTGGACGTCACGCATGACATTCCGCCGCAAGACGTGCGTCAGGCGGCGCTGGTCGTGGACGAGGTGAGCCGGCGGTTTCCTCCCCGCACGATCCACATCGTCGTTGTGGACCCCGGGGTGGGAACGGATCGGCTAATTGTCTATGCCAAGCTGGGCCAGCAGCGGTATGTCGCGCCCGACAACGGTTGCCTGTCGCTGGCCGCCGCTCGGACTCCTCCGGAATTGCTCGTCGGCATCACGAACCGGCTGTATTTCTCGCCGGAAGTTTCCGCGACGTTTCACGGGCGAGACATCATGGCCCCGGTGGCAGCCCACCTGAGCCTCGGCTTGCATCCCGAACGGCTGGGACCGCGGCTTGCCGCGCTGGTCCAGATCCCGGCGGTCGAGCCAACGGTAAAGGTCAATCTTATCCACGGGCAAGTGCTGTGGATCGATTCCTTTGGCAACGTTATTACGAATATCACCACGCGGCACCTGGCTCTGGGACCGGCCGGGGCTCCGGTCACCGTCGGATTCGGGGAGCATCGAATCACGGGGATCGTCACCACGTATGGTCAGTCGACACCGGGATCGTTGGTGGCGTTGATCGGCTCGAGCGGCCGCCTGGAATTGGCCGTCGTCAACGGCAACGCCGCGTCACTTCTGGCCGCTCGCCCGGATGATCCGGTGCACGTCTCGTGGTAGAGTCCGGTCCGCCGGAGGCCGCTGAGGCAGGCCCGCGGTCGACTGGCAGTCCGCAAGAATATTCCGTGAAGAGGATTCGACTTGGCTTGGCCCTGCTAGCGACAGCTCTTAGAATAAGCCCGCCTTTTCAGCAACGGGAGTTTCCAAGTGTCAGGAAAAGTTGTAGGACGCGTCATCGCTTTCTCCGGGCAGGGAAACCTCGTCACGAGCATCTCCGCCGAGCAGTTGGCGGGGGCTCCCCGTGACGAGCGGCTGATGGTTCGCTGTGACGAGCATGAGACCAACGGTTTATTCGACGCCGGCCACGCACAGCCCGCCTCGACGCTGATCGCCGTACTCAATGGCGACGGCCAGCTTGAGCTGGAGATCGTTGGGGATTCGGCCAAACTCATGCTCGGCGTCCCCCTGGGCGAGGCCGTGGAAGTGCGTTGGTAGACGCCGGCATGGAGCAAGATCTCGTCCAGTGGGATCGTGAGATCGTCTGGCACGCGTTTACTCAGATGGCCGAGTACGAGCCGCTGCTCGTCGAGCGCGCGTCCGGCTGCACCCTGTACGATATCCATGGGCGGGCGTTGCTCGACGGCGTGAGCAGCCTCTGGTGCAACGTGCACGGTCATGGCCATCCGCGGCTGACGGCGGCACTGGTCGATCAGGCGCGGCAAGTGGCCCATGTGACAGGGCTGGGCATGTCGCATCCCGTCACCGTGCGTCTCGCGAAGAGGCTGACCGAGAGAGCTCCGCCCGGCTTGCGTCACGTTTTCTTCTCGGGCGACGGGTCCTCGGCGGTCGAAGTCGCGCTTAAGATGGCGTTTCAGTACTGGCGGCAGCGACCCGAGCCGCAGGTTCAGCGAACGCGCTATGTCGCGCTGGGGGACGCGTATCACGGCGACACGCTGGGCAGCGTGAGCGTAGGAGGCGTCGCTCGATTCCACGACATGTTCCGCCCGCTGCTGTTCGAGGTCGTCCGCGTTCCTCTGCCCGACACCTATCGGCTGCCGGAGGGAGTCACCGGCGACCAGGCCCGGGACTACTATCTGGGCCAGCTGCGTGCGGTTCTCACACGCGAGGCGGACCGGATCGCGGCGGTCGTCATGGAACCGCTGATGCAGTGCGCGGCGGGGATGGTGCGGCATCCACCCGGATTCCTGCAAGGGGTTCGCGCCATGACTCGCGAGTGCGGAGTGCCCCTGATTGTCGACGAGGTCGCCACCGGTTTCGGCCGGACCGGAACCCTGTTCGCCTGCGAGCAGGAACAAGTGGCCCCCGACTTCCTCTGTCTCGGCAAGGGGCTGACGGGCGGGTACCTGGCCATGTCGGCCACGCTGACGACGGACGAGATCTGGAATGCCTTTCTGGGAAAATACGAAGATTTGCGTACCTTCTTTCACGGCCATACCTACGGCGGCAATCCCCTGGCTGCCGCCGTGGCGCTGGCCAGTCTCGATGTATTCGAGGAAGAACAGACGCTGGCGGCGATGCGACCGAAAGTCGAGCGGCTCGGCGAGCACTTAAGGAAGATGCTGCGCCACCTCCATGTCGGCGACGTGCGCCAGTGCGGACTGATCGCCGGCATCGAACTCGTCCGCGATCGCGCCACGCGCACTCCGTATGACTGGCGCGAACGGCGGGGAGGGCGAGTCTGTCAGCATACGCTCGAGCGCGGTGTCTGGCTGCGGCCTCTGGGCAATGTCGTCGTGATCATGCCCCCCCTGAACGTTACCGACGACGAACTCGATCGGATTTGCCTGGCGGTGGACGAGTCGATTCCGCTGGCTACGGCGGAATCATGACGCCTTGTTGAACTGCAGACCCCGTGGCAGAATCGCCGGGAAACCCAGGAGATGGACATGCCGGCGTCTTTCCGCAGCGTGCTCGAGACATTCGACAACGCATTTCCGAATCGCGATTACGAAATTGAAATCATTTGCCCTGAGTTCACCTCGGTCTGCCCGAAGACCGGTCAACCCGATTTCGGCGTACTGACCTTCACGTACGTGCCGGATCAGAAATGCGTGGAACTCAAGAGCCTGAAGCTGTACCTGCAGCAGTTTCGCAACGAGGGCATCTTTTATGAGATGGCCACGAACGAGATCCTGGACGATCTGGTTGCCGTCCTGCAGCCACGCCGCATGAAGCTGGTGGCTGCTTTCACACCTCGCGGCGGCATCCGTACGAATGTAACCGCGTCTTATATGATTGACGCGGCGACGCGATGAGTATATCCTTCTCGTCGCCATAGCTGCTTCGCCGGCGCATCGGCCAGGGGATGTGCGCTTCGGAGGATGCAGCGGAGCCTTCTCATGCGCCGGCCTCTCTCTGCGGCATTTACCCTGGTCGAATTGCTCGTTGTGATCGCGATTATCGGCGTCCTCGTGGCATTGCTCTTACCTGCGGTTCAATACGCCCGGGAAGCAGCGCGCCGCACGCAGTGCATGAACAATCTCCGTCAGCTCGCGCTGGCGGTGCAGGCATTCGAAGGTCAGCAAAAACAATTTCCCGGATTCCGGCATATCATCCCGCACAGCCGGCGAACTGCCAGCTGGCATGTCGCCTTACTGCCGCTCCTGGAGCAAAAGGATGTCTACGACACCTGGCATGATCCGAACGAAACACAGCTTGCGACCTTCATTGGCACATTCTATTGCCCGAGCAACGGCACGCCGAATCGCAGTGAGGCAGCGAATT
>JBFWYF010000035.1:0-18726 GCA_050186685.1 Pirellulaceae bacterium | reverse complement strand
ATGCAGCAGGAACGCGACAAAATAGTCCAGCAGTTGCCTGACTTCGACCGGGCTTACGGTGCGACGGAGGGCATTCCCACCAACGCGCGATTGCATCGAAAGGGAGATCCGAATCAGCTCGGTCCGGAGGTTCCGCGAGGTTTTCTCGGGGCACTGGGCGGCGGGCGCTTGCCCGACGGGGAAAGCGGCAGCGGCCGCCGGCAGCTGGCCGAATGGCTGACGTCCCAGGCTCAGTCGCTGACCGCCCGCGTGATCGTGAATCGCATTTGGCTGCACCATTTCGGTCGCGGCTTGGTGCGCACGCCGGACGACTTCGGGACTCGGGGCGAAAGGCCGACCCATCCGGAACTGCTGGACTACCTGGCGCGCGAATTGGTGGCCAGCGGCTGGTCGGTCAAGTCGCTGCATCGCCGCATCCTGCTGTCGCGGATCTACCGGGCAGCTTGTATCGAACGGCCGGAGTACCAGGAACGCGATCCCGATAACCGCTGGTTGTGGACCTTCCTCCGACGCCGTTTGAGTGCCGAGGAGATCCGCGACGCGATGTACATGGTGTCCGGTACGCTCGACTTGACCCGCGGCGCGGCCCATCCTTTTCCTGCCGAGTGGGAATGGCGATATTCTCAACATCGGCCCTTTGTGGACGACTATCCGTCACAACGCCGCTCGGTTTATCTCATGCAGCAGCGGATCCGCCAGCAGCCGTTCCTGGCCATCTTCGACGGCGCCGACGCCAATACGACCACGGGTTTGCGGAAGGTCAGTACCGTAGCGCCGCAGGCGCTGTTCATGATGAACAGCGAACTCGTACACGAGCAGGCGGCCGCCTTCGCGCAACGGCTCGAGAGCGATGCCGCCACGCCCGGGGCGCGGTTAAGGCTCGCCTATCGCCTGGCTTTCAGCCGGCCACCCGACGCGAGCGAATCGCGCGAAGCCCTCGCCTATCTGGACGATCTGCAAACCGACGGCGGGGCCTTGGACGAAGTGCCGCCAGAGGAACGCGGCAAGGCGGCATGGGCCAGCTTGTTGCGCGTCTTGCTTAGCAGCAATGAATTCCTGTTTGTGGACTGACCAGCGGGAGGACGCTTCATGACGCCGAACATCCAACCCAGGGCCACGCGGCGCCAGTTCGTACGGTCGCTCATGTGCGGCTCGCTGTTGTTGCCGGCCGCCCTTTCCGAGTTGCTGGCCGCGGAGGCAGGCTCGGCAAGCCTCGATGCGCTCGCCCCCCGCTCACCGCATTTCGCTCCTCGCGCCAAGCGAGTCATTTTCCTGTTCATGACTGGCGGCGTATCTCATCTGGAGTCGTTCGATCCCAAGCCGAAACTCGCCGCCGATGGCGGCCAGAAGTACCGGGGACGGACGCTGCTGGCCCCCCAGTTCCCGTTCACACGAGCCGGCCAATCGGGATTGCCCGTCAGCGAACTCTTCCCCCACGTGGCCCGCTGCATCGACGATCTCTGCGTGGTACGATCGCTGACGGGGAGCCATTTTGAGCATTTTCAAGCGACCCTGGGTGTGCATACCGGCTCGCTGACGGTCAAGCGGCCGAGCATCGGTTCGTGGGTCAGCTTCGGGCTCGGGACGGAGAACCGGGATCTCCCTTCCTTCGTGGTTCTGGCCCCCTTCTTACCGTATGCGGGCACGCAGGTGTGGTCGTCGGATTTTCTTCCGGCTAGCCATCAGGGAACCCGAGTCCTGCCCGGGAAAGAGCCCATCGCCAATCTCCAGCGCCGGACACCGAACGATCGCGTACAGCAGTTGGAACTCGACCTGTTGTCCCGATTCAATCACCGCCACCGGGCAGGACGTACGAGCGATCCGCTGCTGGCCGCCCGGATGCGTTCGTTTGAGACCGCCTACGGCATGCAGCGCGCCATGCCGCGTGTGTTCGACCTGTCCGACGAAACCGAGGCCACCCTGCGGCTGTACGGTCTCGAACGCGGGGCGACGCAGGGCTTTGCCTGGCAGTGTCTCATGGCCCGCCGGATGGCCGAACAAGGCGTCCGCTTTATCGAGCTGATCGATTCGGGTTCGTCGAATAACTGGGATTCTCATAGTGCCATGAAGGACCACGTGCCGCGCGCCAAGAGCGTCGACCAGGCCATCGCGGGATTGCTGGTCGATCTCAAACAGCGCGGCATGCTGGATGAAACGCTCGTCGTGTGGACCACCGAATTCGGGCGCACGCCGCACACCGATGGTCCGACGGGACGCAGCCATCATCCCTACGTTTTCTCGTCATGGCTGGCCGGCGGCGGTGTGAAGGGGGGATTTGCGTATGGCTCCAGCGATGAGTACGGTTATGAAGTCGCTGAGGATCCGGTGCACCTCCACGACTTCCATGCGACCATCCTGCACCTGCTAGGACTCGATCACGAGCGTTTGACCTATCGGCATGCCGGGCGGGATTTCCGGCTGACGGACATTCACGGACGGATCATTCACGATCTGCTGGCTTAGGATCGCCGAGAGACAATCCCCACGCTCGCCAACGGGCGAGGACGCCTAGTAATTCACAAGATTCGCGCTGGGCCGAGCCGTTGAACCCGTTGCCGCGGGTGAGGACGGAGTTCTCTCGAACCTGGCCTCCAGATCTGGCGGAACGGCGGGAGGTTGCGATGCGAAGTACATTCCTGGTCCTATCCCTGTGCGGAGCGTTGGTAGCCGTTGGGCCGAACGGCGTTTCGCGGCTGAGAGCTCACGACCATACGCGACACCAGGCCGACCAACAGCGCCGCGCGTCGCTGCAGCTGGCCGCCCGCCAAGCCGAACCGCCGCCCAATGCCACCCGCGCCAACTGCCAGCTGACCGTACGGCTCCGCGAAGCGGACGGAGGCCGGCCGCTGCCCGGACTGCTGCGCATCACGAACCTGGCGACTCAGAAAGCGCTCACCCTGGCCGCGGAAATTCACCGGGAAGCGAACTGGTATTCTGTGCCCGCCCAGCTGACGATCCCGGTGCCGCGAGCTCGCTTGCGGCTCGATGCCTTTCATGGCATCGAGACCGAACGGGCGACGCTGGAACTGGATCTGACGGACCGCGAGCGGCACGAGGTCGAATTGACGCTTCCCCGTTTCTACGAGCCGCGAGCTCGCCAGTGGTGGGCAGGCAACACCCATCTTCATCTGATGAAATTGTCGTATGTGGAAGCCATTCGGTATCTCGAACTGGTACCGCGCACCGATGGCCTGGACGTGGTCTTTCTGTCCCACCTCCGTCGCATCCCCGACGAGCGCGACTACATCTCCAACCAGATCGTGGAGAACAGTTTCACCGGCGGCGAACTGCAGCGATTATCCCAAGGGGGCGTGACGTTCGGCAATGGCGAGGAACATCGCCACAACTTCGGGCGTGGTAGTGAAGGCTACGGACACGTCATGTTGCTCGACCTGCCCCATTTGATCCAGCCCGTCAGCATCGGACCGGGCATCATGGGCTCGGGCGACGACGGCCGGCCGCTCCAAACCGGTATCCGCGAGGCACACGCCGCCGGGGCCACCGTCATCTGGTGCCACAACACGTTCGGACTCGAAGATATTCCGAACTGGATGGCGGGCCTGTTGCAGGCCCAGAACATTTTCGACGGGGGTGTTCACGGGAGCTATCACGATACGTTCTATCGCTACCTGAACCTCGGCATGCGGATTCCCTTCTCCACGGGAACAGACTGGTTCATCTATGATTTTTCCCGCGTGTACGTCCCCCTGCCGAGCAAACCGACCGTCGCCGACTGGCTGCGCGAACTACAGGCCGGCCGTACGTTCATCACGAACGGAACGTTTCTCGAGCTGAGCGTCGACGGCCGTTCGGCGGGCGATACGATCGCGTTGGCCCAGCCGGCCACGCTGCAGGTCGAGGCCCGCGGCATCGGGCGGAATGATTTCCGCGGACTGGAACTGATCCACAACGGAGAGATCGTCCAGCGCCAGTCCAGCCGCGGCATCGCCGGTCATTTCGAGTCGCAAGCCAAATGGGAGCTGCCCGTTGGTGAACCCGGATGGGTGGCGCTGCGCATCCCGCTGGAAGCGGGCCGCAACGAATTCGACAAACCGCTGTTTGCGCACACGTCGGCCGTGTACGTCGAAGTCGCGGGCCGCAAGATCTTCCGCCGCGAAGTGGCCCAGGACCTGGTGCGCGAGATGGAATCGAGCCTCGCCCCCATCCGCTCCCAAGGTCAGTTCCGGGACGACTCTCAACGGGAAGGCGTGTTGCAAGTCTACCGCGAGGGGATCTCGCGGCTGCGGCAACGCCTCGAGGCACCGTGATCATGCCCAGGGGAACACTGCCCGGCGGGCCGGAATCAGCCAGCGGGAAGGAATCGTGGTCAGCACGCCCGAGCAGTGTTCCCGAATCCGGTACGGGTTAGGCAATCGGGCTACGCCACCATGCGCAGCGCGTGCGAGTGCTCGAGGACCCCGTCGATGAATTCTTCGAAGATGCGGATATCGAGTGCCGAGGCCGAGTCGGCCTCCGGATGAAACTGCGTGCCGATGGCAAACCAGTCTTCCATCTGGCTCTCGATGGCCTCGATCACGCCGTCAGGACAACGGGCCGTCACGGCGAAACCGGGAGCAACTTCGTCCACCGCCATGTGGTGCATGCTATTCACGCGGATTTCCCCATCGCCGTAGACGCGTTCCATCAGCGAACCGGGCGCCACTTCCAGGCCATGGCGATGCCCCGGGTCCTGCAGGTCCTTGTGCGGAATGGCGGTCGGCAGATCTTCCGGCAAGTGCAGGAACAGATTGCCCCCCTGCGACACATTCAACAACTGCATGCCCACGCCAATCGCGAATACCGGCAGCCGGCGTTCCGCGACCAACCGCATTAGCAGCCGGTCAAATACCTCACGCCGCGGCTCCATCGTGCGTACCGAAGGATGCAACATGAATCCGTCCCGGCGGGGATCCAAGTCGGCTCCCCCGACGAAAACCATCCCCTGTAAGACGTCCAGTACGCGCTCGAGCTCGGCTTCCTCCAACGGCGGAATTACGACAGGAATACCCCCCGCGCGCAGAATGCAGTCGTAATAGCCTGCGAGAACAAAGCTCAGCGCCGGCGAATCCTTCTTGGTCGACCGATAGTCCATGTTCACGCCAATCATCGGCTTCGAACGCATGTGAAGTCCCTTTCAAACAGAACCGGTGAGAAAATGTCTTCGAATCCCTGACATATCCGCTATCCACGCGTGTCGTCCAACAACCCCTTTCCTTGGCGTCGTCGCGCTGGGCGCACTGACATCGTGGCGTTACAAAGAGAACCAGACGTGTGAGGCTGGCAGCTGCTTCGCTCGAACACTTCGCGGTGAACGAGTGTCGAGCGGCCACCTGCCTTGGTTAAATCCCTGCCGCTCAGTTCGGCAACCAGTCGTCTGTGGAGCATGCCAGTCCCTGGCTTTTGCTGTGAGTTAGATCGAGGCCCGGTCCCACATTCCCTTGGTCGAGCCTCCTCAAGCTGCGGACGAGTCTACTCGTCATCCTTTGGATTACAATCTTGATCCAATAACTTGCGTTCGGGGGCCGACTGACCACAACATCCTGTGCAAGCACGACTTACGCACTACGGATGATAGCAGTGCCAGCAATCTTATTCGCCCGGTGAGGGGGTGTCGCAAATCGTGGCAGCAGCGCGGGTTAGGGCGGGAGCGAGGATCACACGCCACGGATGAGCGGCCAACTCGCCCAGCAGCGGAACGGTGTCCACTTGCGAGGCCCGTTCGATGTCCGCATCCAAGCCGAGTGCGACCAGGTTGCGGCCACCGCGGCTCGCTCGCAGGGCCGCCAGGAGCCGCGGTTGCCAGACAGTCGGTTGTTCCGCAGTGGAGCCGGTCAGCTGATGCCAGGCCGCAACCGCCAGTTCCGCCTCGTCGTTGAGTTCCCAAGATGCGTTCGACTGCTGCAAGCGGGATACAACCGCTCCGGCGAAGAGCACGTCTTCGCGGGTCACTTGCTGGTCCGTGCCCGCGCAGAGGACCGTGATCCGCGGAGCCGCGCGAATCGCTTCGGCGATCTGCGACAGGTTGACGAAGGCGCCGATCACGACGCGCTGCGCCTGGCGGCATGTTTGCAAGGCGCGCGTACCGTTGGTGGTGGTCATCACCACTGTGCGGCCGCCGACCGTTTCGGGCGTGTATTCGAGCGGGCTATTGCCGAGCGCGAAACCCCTAATCCGCTGACCGCCCCGCTCGCCTCCCAACACGGTGGCCTCCGCGAGCGAGGCGGATAGCGCTCGAGCCTCTTCGACCTCCAGACAGGGCCGAATGGCGACCGCTCCGGCCTGGAGGGCGCAGAGCATCGTTGTGGTGGCGCGCAGCACATCCACGACGACGACGGTCTGATCGGCCAGCGCGGCGGGAGATGTCAGCGTCGGCAGGGCGTGTACACGGACGAGCATCATCGCGGCCTGCGTCATCAGGGTTAGGGAGCGGGCGGGGGAGGCTCGACATCCTGGCTCAGCGATCCCGCGCGGCGTGCGCCAGATGACGTTTGAAGAACAGCACCATCTCTTGTGTCACGTTGGTGCCTTCGTCCGCGTGGCGTACGATGCACTCAATCCCGAGCTTATCCATGTGTTCCTGCAGATGTTTGCCGAAATTCGGGTGATGGATGCCGACACCGGGTGGCGCATCCTCCGGCAGCGGGCCCTTGCCTTCCGTGTAGTAGGCATACACGGGTGGGTCGCCCGGCCCCAGGTAGCGGATGGGTGAAGCAGCTTCATAGAGCTCGTAAGCCTTGGGAGTATCCAATTCCGCGCGTTTCAAGCCGTAAAACCCTTCGAGGGCCGCGTGCTCATGAGCGCGGCCGCCGACAATCTTCTTGATTTCCCGCGGATCGTAAGTCGACTGGGCGCCCTGGACAGCCAGGCAGGACAGACGCGTGGATTGGCGCAGAACGGGATCGTCGCTGTTAGGATCCGCCATATCGTCGTGGAAGCCGAGCCACAGGGACGTGCCAGCCCCGGCGGATCCGCCCGTAGCCCCGACTCGCCGAGGATCGAGATGCCACTCGCGGGCGTGGTGCCGCGCGAACTGAATGGCTCGAGCACAATCAATATAGTGATCCGGAAAGTGGACCTCCGGCGAGAGCCGGTAATTGATGGCCATCACGGAAAGGCCCGCGTCGAGACAGGCACGCAGCAGGTTCCCGGACAACGATTCCTTGCTGCCGCCTCGGAATCCGCCACCGTGGATGTATACAACCAGCGGCGTAGGTTCCTCGGCCGGCGCCTGCCACAGATCGATTACGTGACGGGAATGAGGGCCGTAGGAAACATTGGCCCGGTCCGGGGGCCGCTTCGGGGCCTTCTTCTTTTGCGATTGAGCCGTTGCCACACCGGGAAAAACGGCTGCCACGCCCGCCAGAACCACCGCGCAGACCCACAGCGGATTCATGCAATTACCCCATGCCAATTGAGAGAAGACGAACCGTGAAAAGGAGAACCCGCACTATCCCACGATGTCTTCGACGATGCGCCCCGCAATGTCAGTCAAGCGGAAATCGCGTCCTGCGGAGCGGAACGTCAAGCGTTCGTGGTCCAATCCCAGCAGTCGCAACAGGGTGGCATGCAGGTCATGCATGTGCATCTTGTCTTCCACAGCCTGATGTCCGAAATCGTCCGTGGCGCCGTAACGGAATCCCGGCTTCACGCCTCCGCCGGCCAACCAGACTGTGAATCCGCTCGGATTATGATCGCGGCCCGTTCCATTCCGCTGCGCGTAGGGCGTCCGCCCGAACTCCCCACCCCACCACACGATGGTCTCATCGAGCAGTCCGCGCTGTTTTAAATCGCTCAGCAGGCCCGCGATCGGCCGATCCACCGCGCGAGCATGCTCGGCGTGCTTGGGCAGGTTCGAGTGTTGGTCCCAGGCCGGATTCGCCGAATTGTCCCCGTAAGTGACCTGGATGAAACGTACGCCTGCTTCGCACAGCCGCCGCGCCATCAGGCACTGGCGACCGAAATCGTCCGTCTCCGGAACACCGATGCCGTACAGCGACATTGTCTGCGCCGTCTCCTGCGACAGGTCCAACACGCCGGGCACATTGGTCTGCATGCGCCATGCCAGCTCGAACGAACTGACGACGGCTTCCAGTTCCGAATCCCCCGGGTTCTCCTGCATCTGCTCCGCGTTCAACCGCTGTAAGAAGTCGAGTTGCCGGCGCTGTTGCCCGGGGGCGTACGACGAGTTGCCCAGGTTCCGAATTGTCGCTTCCCGAGCCGAGGCCCCGGCCTTGCCGAGGGGTGTCCCCTGGTAAATGGCTGGCAGAAAAGCGCTGCCATAGTTGCGGGGCCCGCCGTTCCCCGACGAAGGACAGATCGAGACAAAACCGGGCAAGTTCTCGTTCTCGGTACCCAGACCGTAGGTTACCCAAGAGCCCATCGACGGTCGGATAAACGAAGTCGAACCGCAATGCAGGAACAGCGTCGCCGGCCCATGGGCCACGCCTTCCGTGTGCAGGGAGTGCAGCAGGCACAGGTCATCCGCGTGTCGTCCCGTCTCCGGAAAGAGATCCGAAATCCAATGACCGCACTCGCCGTACGGGCGGAACTTCCACGGCGATTTCATCACGCGCTGGGCAGTGCCCCGCATCCCCGTGTTGGCGATCACCCGCGCGTCGTCAAACGGCATTTGCTCGCCGTCTTTCTGCTCCAGCAACGGCTTGTAGTCGAAGGAATCGACATGGCTCACCCCGCCCTGCATGAACAGGAAAATAATGCGCTTGGCCCGGGCGGGAAAATGCGGAAGCTTGGGCGCCAACGGATGGCCCACCGACGGAGCGGAGTTCCTCGGCGCCGGCGCAGCAAGCCCGGCCTGGGCTGCCAGACCCGCCGCGGCCAGAGATCCAAATCCACACGCGACGGACTCAAGCCAGTGACGGCGCGAAAACATGGTGTTCATCCCCAGGCCTCCCGGTCTCCCACCTTAACACACGCGCCAAGGTACGAGAAGAGTCAGCCGCGTGTGGCGTCGCTCCCCGCGTGGTGCGAGCGGCTTCTTTCCGTGTCGGAGAACGCGGAGTCGGAACTCTTGCGAGTTCCGCTGCGGGGTGGCGCGAACGGCCTTCTTTCCGTGTCGGAGAACGCGGAGTCGGAACTCTTGCGAGTTCCGCTACAGGGTGGATTTCGCCGCCATCTTACTGGTCAAGTAGCCCAGGATATCGCGGGCCGAAATAATGCCCATGAGGTCTCCCCGATCGTCCAGAACAGGGAGATGACGGTAACCGCCCATGTCCATCCGCTGGACGGCATAGGCGATCTTGGCGGTGGCCAGCAGCGTCTGCGGAGCCGATGTCATGAATTCGCGCACGGGACGAGTCGCCAGTTCACCCGCCCGGACGTTCAGCTTGCGCAAGGCATCGCGCTCGCTGAAAATGCCGACGGCTTTACCCTTGTCGGCAACCACGACGCAGCCGATGCCGTGGTCGACCATCAGCCGGAGGGCATCGCCCACCGGGGCATGTGGCGGGACGGTGATCGGCGCTTTGGGGCCCAAAACTGCAACGCGATCCCGCAACAATCCCCGCTCGACGTCATTCGCCGGCGGAGTGAGATGCGAGTCCATCAGCGACGTGCCGCAGTCGTCGCAGTGGTCCACTCCTTCGATGTTCTCGCTGCTGCAGTAAGGGCACGTGATCATGATACCACCCAGGTTTCGCCGGAGTTGAAGAGGGCATTCAGATCTCCGTCGCCGCGCTTGCTGCGGGCCACTTCGATCTGCTGGTTCAATTCCACTTCATATGTGGGACGCTGCACGCAACGCAGCACACCGATCGGTTCGGGGAAGCCGTTCTCGCGCCGCATGCGGCTCAACAGGTACGCATGCGTCGGCTCTTCTGCCCGTTCGTTGTGGAACAGGAGATCGTCTTCAGGTACTCCCTTGCCGAGTTGCACGACCTCGGGCTCGGTTCCGTTCAGCCGGATGCCCTTGTCCCGGTTCTTGCCGAAGATCAGCGGCTTGCCATGAATCAGCTCGACCACGGTCTCGGACTTGGTTTCCTTACTGGTTGCATAGTCCCAGGCCCCGTCATTGAAAACGTTGCAATTCTGGTACACCTCGACAAACGCTGTGCCGCGATGCTCGGCGGCTCGCTTCAAGACTTCGCCCAGATGTTTGATGTTGACGTCGATGGAGCGGGCCACGAAGGTCGCTTCGCAACCGATGGCCGCCGACAAGGGATTCAACGGATTATCGATGACGCCCATGGGCGTGCTCTTGGTCACCTTGCCCAGCGGCGACGTCGGGGAGTATTGCCCTTTCGTCAAACCGTAAATCCGGTTGTTGAACAGCACGATCTTGATATCGACATTGCGGCGGATCGCATGCATGAAGTGATTGCCGCCGATGCTCAGCGCATCGCCGTCGCCCGTCACCACCCACACGTGCAGGTCGGGGCGAGCGGTCTTCAGGCCGGTAGCAATCGCCGGCGCTCGTCCGTGGATGCTGTGCATCCCATAGGTGTTCATGTAATACGGAAACCGGCTGGAGCAGCCGATGCCGGAGATGAACACGATCTTCTCGCGCGGCACGCCCAACGAAGGCATCATCTTCTTCATCTGGGCCAGGATGGAGTAGTCGCCGCAACCGGGGCACCACCGTACATCCTGGTCACTGGCGAAATCGGAAGCGGTCAACACGGGCAATTGCTGAGCGGTCATGGATCAATCTCGGCAGATATCACGCACTAGGCGATCAAAGGAAGTCGAAAGGAAAGCAGTCGAATAGGCTCGATCGGACGGCGGCGCTGTTTCTTTCTAGCCGCATTCATCTGGGAGTACTTCTATTTCTTGGCGGCCTCACGGATCCGCTGTACCAGTTCCTCTACTACGAACGGACGGCCCTGCACTCGGCAATAACTCTGCGCGTCCTTGAGGAACCGGGCCCGGAGCAGCATGCACAGCTGCCCCAAATTCAGTTCCGGAACCAGGATCCGCTGGTACTGATTCAGGATGTCTCCCAAGTTGCGGGGGAACGGATTGAGGTAACGCAGGTGGCAGTGGGCCACGGACAACCCTTCTCGCTGGCAGCGCTGCACGGCCGTCAGGCACGCTCCATAGGTACCACCCCAGCTGACCACCAGCACGTCGCCGCTCTTGGGCCCCATGACTTCCTGTTCTGGAATATCCAACGCGATGTTAGCGACCTTTTGAGCACGCGTCTTGACCATGTGCTCGTGGTTCTTGGCGTCGTAGCTGACGTTGCCCGTGACATCCTGCTTTTCGAGGCCGCCGATGCGATGCATCAGGCCGTCGGTACCGGGCAGCGCCCAGGGACGCGCCAGCCGTTCGTTACGCTTGTACGGCAGGAACGGCTCGTCGCCCGTCTTAGGACCGGGATGTTCGATCGTTAACGTCGGTAGTTTGGAGGCATCCGGCACCAACCAGGGCTCGGATCCGTTGGCGATGTACCCGTCCGACAAGATGATGACTGGAGTCATGAAGCGAACGGCGACACGCCACGCTTCTTGAGCGACGTCAAAGCAGTCGGCGGGGCTGCGCGCGGCAATAATCGGGATGGGCGACTCGCCGTTCCGCCCATACAGTGCCTGCAGCAGGTCCGCCTGTTCGGTCTTCGTGGGAAGGCCCGTACTGGGACCGCCCCGCTGCACATTGACGATCAGCAGCGGCAGCTCCAGCATCATCGCGAGTCCCATGGCCTCGCCTTTCAGGGCAATGCCCGGGCCGCTGGACGTCGTCAGCCCCATCGCGCCGCCGAAAGCTGCCCCAATAGCCGAGCAGACGGCTGCGATTTCGTCTTCTGCCTGGAAAGTCCGTACGCCGAAGTTCTTGAACTTGCTCAGCTCATGCAGGATGTCGCTGGCCGGTGTAATCGGATACGAGCCGAGAAACAGCTCCTTGCCACTTAATTTTGATGCCGCGATCAGGCCCCAGGCCAGGGCCTGGTTGCCCATGATATTGCGGTACGTTCCCGGCGCCAGCTTGGCGGCATCGACGCGATAGCTGGCAGCAAACGCGTCCGTGGTTTCGCCGTAGTTCCACCCCGCCTGCAGTGCACGGCGGTTCGCTTCCGCCACTTCCGGCTTGCTGGCGAACTGCTTCGCGATGAACCGCTGGGTCACACTCATGTCGCGCCCGTAGAGCCAGTACACGAGCCCGGTCGCGAAAAAGTTGCGGCAGCGGTCCGCTTCCTTTTGCCCCAGTCCCAGCCCGGTGACAGCTTCGCGTGTGAGCTTGGTCATCGGCACGCGGAAGAGCCGATACGAGTCCATATTATGTTGATCAAGCGGGTTACTCTCGTAACCGGCAAGCTTCAGATCCTTCTCTTCAAACGAGTCGTCGTCGACGATCAGCGTTCCGCCGGGCTGCAGGTCGCCCAGATTCGTCTTCAAAGCCGCGGGATTCATGGCTACCAGGGCGTGCAACTGGTCGCCCGGCGTGAAGATCTCGGTCGAGGAGAAGTGCACCTGAAAACCGCTCACGCCGGCCAGTGTACCTCGCGGCGCCCGAATCTCGGCGGGAAAGTCGGGAAACGTTGCAATATCATTACCTAGCTGAGCGGACGTGCCACTCAATTGGCCGCCGGCCAGCTGCATGCCGTCGCCCGAGTCGCCCGCGAGCCGTACGGTAGCCCCTTCAATGGTGATTTGTTGCTTGCTGGTTTGCGGAATGCCCTCAGTCGTGGCTGACATAGATCTCGTCTCTTGCTCTTTTGCTCAAATCGCAAAATTCTACGCGGCTGGTAAGAACGCGAACAGGCAAATAATGGAACGGTTGGACCAACGGATGGGGACCCGGGAGTCCCCGCGCGGCTAGGCGCCTTCGCGAGCCTTGGTGGAATGGTGCGGCTCGGGAGGCAAGGTGTGAATCACGGCGGGAAAATGTTCGACCAGGTAGTGCAGAATGCCTTCGAGCTTCAATAACCCCACCGGCCGTCCCGTATCATCGACGATGGGCAGTCGCCGGTAGCCGCCTTGCGACATCCGCGTAATGGCCGTGCCCACCGAATCGTGACGCGAAAGAACGACCGGGTCGCGCGTCATGACATCGCCCAGCTTCGCATCGAAATCCGAGCCGCTGGCCATCATCTTCAGCGCATCACGCTCCGTGAAGATACCCACCAGCTGCTCGTCGCGGCAGATCAATACCGCCGCTCGGTTCCCCTCCGCCATCCGGTGCATGGCCTCGCGCACGCTCGCATCCGGAGAGAGGCATAAAGGGGAGATAAGATGCGATTGCTCGACGCTGTCCGAGCTAAGATTGAGGTGAAAGTCCACGCCAGACACCTTGCACACTCCCGGCCACATGCTCGCCGCATGCGGACTTCGGTTGTTTCCTGTTTTGCGGACTGCTTGATTATCGGACCAAATGCGCTCGGTTAGTTAACCCGACAACCGGTTTCGTCGACCGGGCGCCTCCGCAGAATCGGACGCTCATCCTTGAATCACAGTCCGTGCTTAGCAACCTACCACCGAAAGGGATCAGGAACAAGAGCCGGAATCGAACGACGAGGCAAGCCGGGAGGCCTGCGCCGTGTGTACCGGACGGTCGTAGCGACCCCGGACGCGCGTCCTGCCGCCCGACACCGGTTTGGCTTACGCTATTTAGAACATGACTGCACCTTCCCCTTCCGATCGAGTCGTCGCGAGTCAGGCTGCGGAACACGCCACCTTGCCCGTGGCCGGAGCCGTGTCTACGGCCTTGTGCGCCGCGTTGGGTATCGTGGCCGCCGCGCTGCACCCTACCCCTGCGCCGGGCGGGCCATCGGCCGTGCATCTGGTGTGGCTCGCCGCCTATGTCGCTGGTGGCTGGGAGACCGTCCTAAACGCATGGAGCGCTCTGCGGCAAGGCCAATTGAACGTCGATCTGCTCATGCTCGCCGCCGCCGTGGGAGCCGCGGTCATCGGCGACTGGACCGAGGGGGCCGTGCTGCTGTTCTTGTTTTCGTTGAGCGGGACGCTGGAGTCCTTCGCCATGTACCGGACGCACCGTTCGATTGAATCGCTCATCCGCTTGCGTCCGCGGGAAGCGTGGCTGGTGGCGAGTGGCCGGTCGGAGGATCTTCGCGTCGCCGTCGATGACTTGCAGCTGGGCGATCGAGTGCGCGTGAAGCCAGGCGAGCGGTTCCCGGTGGACGGCGAGGTGGAGGAAGGGGAAACGTGGGCGGACGAATCCACGCTGACCGGCGAGAGCGATCGCATTCACAAAGTGGCCGGTGCTCCGGTGTTTGCCGGCACGATCAATGGCACGGGGAGTGTCGTGGTGCGCACGATGAAGCACGTCGCCGACACGACTCTGGCGCGTATCGTCCACATGGTCCAGGAAGCTCAGGCGCGGAAGACGCCTTCGCAGCGATTCGTTGAATCCTGGCAGCGGCCATATGTGTTGGGTGTCTTCGCGGCTTCGGCGCTGGTCTTGTTGGGGTCCCGAATCATCCACACGGCCGATTGGTATGACGCGTTTTATCATGCCATGGTGTTGTTGGTGGCCGCCTCGCCGTGTGCCGTGGTCGTCAGTTCCCCCGCGGTGATGTTATCCACGATCGCCCGCGCGGGACTCCACGGTGTCCTGTTCAAAGGCGCCGTTCACGTGGAGTCGCTAGGCCGGGTCGACGTCATGGCATTCGACAAGACGGGTACGGTCACCGTGGGGAAGCCGGGAGTCACCGAGGTGTGGGCCTCGGGCGGTGCCGACGCCAACCGGCTGTTGGCGCTGGCGGCCTCCGTGGAACGTCGCAGCGAACATCCCCTGGCCGCCTCGGTGCTGGACGAGGCCCATCGCCGGGGAGTCCCGTTGAGCCAGCGGCCGTTGTTGGAGTTTCACAGCCATACGGGGCTGGGAGTCCACGCGCGGGTCGAGGGCATATGGGTGGGCGTGGGGAGGGAGGGGTTGTTCGAAACGCACGAGATCGCACTGCCCGCCGATGTGCTGGAACGCGCTCAGCGTATGCGGGCCGCCGGCGAGACGGCGCTGCTCGTTGCCGCCGCCGAGGAGCAGCTGTTTGGAATCATCGGGGTAGCGGATCAGGTCCGGCCCGAGGCCGCTAAGACGGTCGCGGCGCTCAAGCGGCTCGAGCTGCGCCAGATCGTCGTCCTGACCGGCGACCACGAGCGCGTCGCCCGGGCCATCGCCGCTCAGCTCCACGCCGACGACGTGAGAGCGGGACTTCTGCCCGATCAGAAAGTCGTCGAGCTCCGACGACTGGCCAAGGCGGGCGGCATTGTCGCGATGGTCGGCGACGGAGTGAACGACGCGCCGGCGCTCGCGGCGGCGACGGTGGGAATTGCCATGGGAGGAGCGGGCACGGACGTCGCACTCGAAGTCGCGGACGTTGTGCTCATGCGCGACGATTTGCGGGCTTTGCCCCTCGCGGTCTGGATCAGCCGCGTGGCCTGCCGCCGCGTCCGCCACAATATGATCTTCGCGTTCACCATGATCGGCATCCTCCTGCTGGGGTCCTTTTTTGGCATGCCGCTCTGGCTGGGGGTGCTTGGGCACGAAGGAAGCACGGTGCTGGTGGTCTTTAACGGCCTCCGCATTCTTTGGGAACGCATTCCGGTGTCTTAGCCCCGCTTGATATGATCTTTGCATGATTCGATGCCCGGCGGCTACGATGACGACTGGGATCGAGATGTCACGCCGGGGAGGCCTGGCGATCCGATTGCTCCGAGTTCGCAAGCGAGGGTTGGTATCGTGCCGCGTCTGTATTGCCTTGACTACGTTGTGCCGGCAGGTTGCTGGGTCGCTTTGGTGGGCTCGTTGTGCGGCTTTCCCCGCGGAGGGGGCGCGGACGAACCTGCCGCCCCGCCCCTGGTCACCGTAACTCCCGCGGCCGGTGAGACTGCCTTGCCACCGTCCTCCGACTCGGCCGGGCCCGCGATGTGGGCGCGGCTGCTCCAGATCGTGACAAACGCTCAGGTGCCGTTGGAAGGATTGATCAAACCGGAGCAGATGGGAGCAGAGATCTCGGGAAATCAAGCGCAGATACTCAGCGGCAACACCGCGTCGGCGTCGTTCCAGTTCCTGCCGAACCTGAACATCACGATTCACTTCATGGTAACACCCCACGCTAAAAAGCCCGCCACGTCGGCGGAGTTCACACGCCTGGACCGGGATGGAGATAGCCTGCTGGACCGGCAGGAGTTCCGGCGGGCGAGCCAAGTCCGGGAAACTCGCCGCGGTTCCAAACGCGGACGCCGGCGAGCCGCACAGGCTAAACCTGGCGACACTTTCGAGAACCGGAACCTAAGCGGCCTCTGAGGGTGTGCCTTACGATGCCCGCCATCGGAAACAGGCGACTTGCCAGTCGCTCCCTTCGGCGACCAGCGCGCTGACGAAGCCCGGTAGGGCAGGCAACAGGAGTCCCCGCCACCGATGTTCGTCGCTCGGATCGTTCGTACGTACGCGGTGGTATCCATCGGGAGCGGGCTGCGACGCGACGGAAAAGCTCGGGAGCGGAAGCGTTAGTCCGCTGCCGTGGGCCTTGATGAAGGCCTCCTTCAGCGTCCACCGCACGAAGAATCCTTCCTGTCGCAGGTGCGCCGGCAGTGCGGCATACGATGCACTCTCCACCGCGTCGAACTGACGGGCAGCAATCTGGTCCGCCTCCCCCACTTCCCGGACGTACTCGATATCAATTCCTAACTCGCGCCCCGCCGCAACGGCCAACAAGGCGATGTCGGCGGAATGGGAAAGGTTAAACCGCAGATCGGTGCCGTGGATATCCGTGTCCAGTTGCGGTTTGCCGTAATCGTTGTAGCGGAACACCACCTCCTCAGGCGCCGTCTGCACATAGCCGCCAAGCAGCCGCCGCATCGTGCCCCGGGCGATGACGAAGTGAGACCGGTTCTCCGGAAAAAAGAACCGCTCAGCCCGCGCTCGCTCATCCGGCGATAGCAGTTCAGCCAACCCCGCCACGCGCTCCGGATCCACGTTCAAGTCGATGCGCCATACATGGATCGCGTGTGCCGTCAGGTCGGTGGGGTGGGAGACATCTTGGTACATGGAGACGCTATTACGAGGCGCGGGGCAATAGAGACAAAGGTAAGACCCCGGGCGAATCGGAGGCCCCCTGCAGGAATCTGCGCTACGAGCGATGGCAGCGACGAAGCTGCGCTAACACTTTCCTCTATCGGCAGGGCTGCCGCCAGCCCCATCCGACGCCCCTTTTTGCCAGAAGGGGGGGCGATCAAGGGGCCCTGCGCGACTCCCCACGCCCTGGCTAGCGTGGCTACGGGCCGAGCATGGCTACGGGCTAAACGCTTTCGGCGCGAGATTTGCTCAAAGAAGCCAGGGCTGGCGCCCGGCCAGCCCGCGGAGGCCTCAACATGCGTCGAACTGACATCCCTTTCTATCAAGTGGCTTCGCAACCGGGACCCGGGGAGCCGGTCCCCGTTCCGCCCGAGCCGCCATCGCCCCGGCCTACTCCCCGTCCGCCCCCCTTCCCTCCGCCGGAACCTCCCATGCCCGGCCCAAAATGATCCGCGCTTTCCGACCTATTCGCTCACGGGTTGGGAAATTGTCGAGTCGGGTGACCACGACAGCGTAGCGGTATCCTGCCGCGTGCCACTTCGACGCGTTCTCGGGTGGTTTGACAGCATTCACGCGTGACAACAAGATAGAACGGGACCTGGTCTGAGTCCCATCCATATCACGGTAATCACGGGCGCGATCCGGAAAGCGACGAGCGGAGGGTGGCCGGGCGGCTCGATCCCTCGTATTTTTTGACAGAGCCAAGGCATGGGCCGGGCTGTCTGTCGACCGCCCCGACTGCGGAGCGCGTGTGAACAACGAGTCAGAGTTGATCGACGAGTCGCTGCGAGGCAATGCAGCGGCATTTGGAAAACTCGTCCGAATCCATCAAGACCGCCTGTTCAATGCTGTCAGCCATTTCATCGGAGATGCCACGGAAGCCGAGGACGTAGTCCAAGAGGCATTTGTCCAGGCGTACGTAAAGCTCGACACGTTTCAAGGCAGCAGCGCTTTTTATACGTGGCTGTATCGTATCGCGTTCAATACGGCGGTCAGTCGCAAGCGTCGGAAACGCCTCGCAACTTCGGTCGACAGCAACCGGGAACAGGTGGGAGACGAGCCGGTTGACCGAGGCGATGCGCCGGACGCGCGGCTGTTGCGCGAGGAGCAGGCGGCCCGCGTTCAATTGGCCCTGGCGCAGCTGAGCGACGAGCACCGAGCGATATTGGTGCTGCGGGAGATCGACGGACTGGAATACGAAGCGATCGCCGACGCGCTGGAAATCAATGTCGGAACGGTCCGAAGCCGGCTGCATCGGGCACGCTTGGCCTTGCGCGACCGTCTCGCGGCGGATGGCGACGCGCCGGATGGAAATTAGGTTCTACTGACCCTCTCCCGGAGTACCGGTAGAGGAGACTGGATGAACCGCATCGCGGCCAGCCATGCGGAATTTCTGACAGAGCCTAGTAGTTCCAGCGGACGCCCCGGCGCCGTATATCGGCGGCCAGTTGGACAGGGCTTTCGTACTGGACGGCGTCGAAGCCGGCCGCCAGAGCGCCGGCCACATTCTCCGGCCGGTCGTCGGTGTAAAAAATGTCCCCGGGGGCGACGCCGGCGAGGTCCGCGGCGGCCTGATAGATCGCCGGCTCCGGTTTCATCGACCGCAGTTCGTAGCTTAATGCGGTCACGGGAAAGGCGTCCCGGATGATTGTGTAACGGCCCTGGCTCACGAATCGCCAGTGGATTTCGTTCGTATTCGAGAGGATTCCGAGCCGATGGCCGGCGCGGCGCAGGTGCATG
>JBFWYF010000034.1:0-18764 GCA_050186685.1 Pirellulaceae bacterium | reverse complement strand
TCAACCGATGTCGCCGTCGGCGAAATGACGTCCGGGGCGGAACCCGACGACGCGAGTCTTGCGTGGCTCGGAGCGGCCGCATCGCTGGACGAACTCGACGAGCTCCTTGCCTCGCTGTAGGCACACTCGCCATAGCGGCCGGGTGGCACTGGCTTCGCCAGCGTTTTCTCAGGCTCTGGGTCAAACACCTCCGAGCTGGGCCACACTGGCAGAGCCAGTGCCACACTTTTTTTCAGGCTCTGGGTCAAACACCTCCCAGCTAGGCCACACTGGCAGAGCCAGTGCCACACTTTTTCTCAAGCTCTGGGTCAAACACCTCCCAGCTGGGCCACACTGGCTTGGCCAGTGTTACCTCAGGCTCTGGGTCAAACATCTCCCAGTTAGGCCACACTGGCAGAGCCAGTGCCCCACTTTTTTTTTCTGGCCCAGGGGCACCCACCTCCCTGCGCTTTCCCCTCAACCAACGCTTGCCACAGCGTGGGAATTGCACCTGGCTCCTCCAGCTAGGGGCCAACCGAGATTCCGCGAAAGTCACGAACTGGATGCGGCACTAGAACGAGACTTCAATCCCCGCGTGCAGGCCGTGCGCCCAATAGGAAGACGTGCCGAAACGGAAAGCGGGAAGTGCCGCAGGCGCGATAGGTTCGGGCGGGAATTGCGAGACATTGATATCGATCTGGTCACCCGGCCGAGCCACGTTGCTCCAGAACAACGCGTTATAGCCCGCCGACCACTGCACCCGATCGCTCAACCGCCGCACGATCCCCACGCGAAGCTCGGGCAATACCGCAAAGTTGTTTTCGCTGTACCGGCCAATGTTGGTGCGCTGCGCGAGCAACCCGCCCACGAACGTGGCGGCCCCCGCGTTGGGAACGGTCGTCACCGTGGCACCATCGATCCGGACGCTCGAGTGGTTGTTCCCCAGTCCGACTTTCAACTGCACGTTGAACGTCCACCGAGGAAACGTGCGTTGAAAGGCAAACCCCACGTTCGCTCCATGGAACTCATTCTCCGCCTGAAAATCGTCGAACAGCTGCTTGGTGGTTCCGACAATGATATTTCCCTGCGGCGCCGTCCAGCGTGAAAACTGGTCGAAGTGAAGCGACTCGTCGAGGTTGGCGTATCGGTAGCCCAGAAAGAAATCCAATTGGTGACCCATGGGATGCTCATACCATCGGTGTCGCCATAGGGCTTCCATCGCCTGGAGTTCCGTGCGGCCGGCCACAGCCAGCGATCCCGCGAGGAAATCGGGATGGGCGACGAGCATTGCCGCCGGAACTTGGTTCAATACAACGGGTCGAGCCAGGATGGGAATCTGAGTGCTGTCGGCGTTGAACTGCGAATCCTGCTCGCTGAGCACCAGGTAGCTGAACTGCAGTGCCGACCCGCACGGATTGTACCACCAGCCCAGGGTGACGTTGCCGCCGGCCTGCGAGCCGGTAGCCAGCGTCTCGTCCCCGCCAAGCAGGACCGTTGTGCCAGGTTGGCCCAGGACGCCGGCCACATTGGCCGCGGTGCCGGCGGGACTGGAAGTGACCAGCGGCGGGACATCGGCTCCTTCGGACCACCATAGCAGGAAGTCTGTTTCAGCCCACCATCCACAAGTATCGGCGGGCGCCCAGACTTCCAAGTTGGCTTCTCGTTCCCAGGGCATTCCATCTTCCGCAGGCCATCCGTCATAGTACGTGGCGCCGTCGGGAAGGACCTCTTCGGCGGATGCGCTGGCAGCACGGGCGGTTGCGCTAGCCGTTCGACTGCCGCTCTCGGACGGGGAAGCCTGCGATGGCGTCTGAGCGAATCGCTCGGAGCGAAATTTCGGCCGCGGCGCCGGTTCATCGGCAAACAGCGGCGAAAGCGATCCTGCGCTAGCGACCAGGGCGATCCGCACAAGCACAGCTATCAGGCCGGCAAGGCGGGGAGGCGGGTGCAAGAGGCCAAGAAATCTTCGCATGACGCGGCAACGTTCACAGACTCCCCCCCGGGTTGTTGCGAACGAGATCGAAACGGGACCGGTTATCGAGCGTTCCTCAAGATAGGCAGGACTCAATTATCCAAAATGGAGGAGGCCTGCAAGATCAGTCGGCAGAAACTTGTGATCGCAGCGGGACCGGGATATTCTGGCCCCGGCCGGAACAGAACCGGCATGATGCCCTCGGAGAAGTCGATCGATGAAAAGCCGCAGACTTTCGCAACACCGGAGACAACTCTTCCGGAGCGGGGCCTGGCTGGGAGTATTGCTCGGATTGGCCGTTTCCACTCGGGCCGACGACGTGGAAGAGCTTCGGTTGCGGGCCGTTCATGCCGATGTCGTTGCACCGTTCTTGCGTTCCTACTGCCTCGACTGTCACGGTCCGGACCGCCAGGAAGCGAAGCTGGACCTCCGCACGCTGCTGCCAACCTATGGATCCGATGCGGAGAGCCAAACGCAGCGCCTGTGGCAAACGGTCATCGAGCGACTCGAAGCGGGCGACATGCCTCCCGAGGACGCTCGGCGCCAGCCGACCAAAGTGCTCCGCGAGCAAGTCGTGCGCTGGATGCAAGCGCGACGCCAACACGAAACGGCTCGCAGCGCCGGCGACCCGGGCGTCATTCTGCCTCGCCGTTTGAGTAACGCGGAATACGACAACACGATTCGAGACCTGACCGGCGTCGATATCCGGCCGACCCGCGAGTTCCCGGTCGATCCGGCGAACGAAGCGGGGTTCGACAATTCGTCCGAATCGCTGTCCATGTCGCCCGCGCTGGTTCAGAAATATCTCGCGGCAGCTCGACAGGTTGCCGAGCACCTGGTGTTGCTGCCCAAGGGGATCGCGTTTGCCCCACACCCTGTCGCGACCGACACCGATCGGGATAAGTACTGCGTGAAACGGATTGTCGCATTTTATGAGCGGCAGCGGACCGATGTCGCGGACTATTTCCTGGCCGCGTGGCGTTATCGCGTTCAGCCGTCGAACGCCGACGCGGGAGCACCGTTGGACGACATTGCGGCGGCGGAGGGACTGAGTGTCCCGTACCTGCGGCGGATCTGGCGCGCCCTCGAGGAGACGCCCGAGGACCTGGGACCGCTAGTTAAGCTCCAGGCGATGTGGCGAGGTTTGCCGGCCCGTGCGACTGATCTGGCGGAGGCCCGTCAAGGCTGCGCGCAGATGCGCGAGTTCGTGGTGACGGTCAGGCGCGCTTGGGAGCCGGTGATCGAAGATCTGGATTTGGAGGGGAGCCACAAGGGTTCCCAACCGTTCGTGTTGTGGAAGAACCACGAGTATGCGGCGCAGCGCATGCACTACGATCCTCGGGCGCGCCGCCTCGCCGCCGATCTTCCGCCGGAGTATTTCTTCCCCGAGTCCGCCGTGGAGCTTGTTCGACATGCTGCGCGGGATCGATTCTGCGGCATCTTTCCGGACAGCTTCTTTGTGTCCGAGCGGGGGCGCGACTACCTGGGCAAGCCCAAGGACCAGCAGGAAAAAGGGCGGCTGCTCAGCGCGGGCTTCCACAGCATGATGGGATATTACCGTGACGATGCGCCGCTGTACGAGCTCATGCTGGACGACCGTCAGCGACACGAGCTGGACGAGCTGTGGCAGCAGCTGGATTTCATCACGGCGGCACCCCTGCGGCAGTACACGGGGTTTGTGTGGTTCGAGCGCACGGACTCGCGTTATCTGCGCGACCCGGAATTTGATTTTGCCCGTGCGGAAGACAAGGACGTCACCTCGGCGGAAAAGATCTCGCGGTTGGCGGCCGTGTATCTGGCCAAGGCCCGCGGCCTGGGCGGCGGCGAGGTGGTGATGGCCGCGATCGAGCGCTATTTCCGCGACATCGACGCGCAGATCCGCTGGGTGGAAGCTGCTCGCCGCGCGGCCGAACCGAGCCATCGGGAGGCGCTGGTCGACTTCGCTCAGCGGGCCTATCGCAGGAACCTGACCGATGTCGAGCGGCAAGACTTGCTCGCTTACTACAACACCCTGCGCCGTGCGGATGGATTGGGACACGAAGAAGCGATGCAGGACTGTCTGGTCTCGGTGCTGATGTCGCCCCAGTTCTGTTACCGCCTTGATCTGGCCGAAGCCGTAGGTCCGACAAGGGCCTTGACGGACGAGGAGTTGGCTTGCCGACTGAGTTACTTTTTATGGGCGAGTATGCCCGACGCGGAACTGCGGGGTCTGGCGGCAGCAGGGCAGCTAAGCCGGCCCAACGTCTTGCGTGCCCAGGTGCAGCGGATGGTGCGGGACGAGCGCGTCCGGGGACTGGCATTGGAGTTTGGCGGTAACTGGCTGGATTTTCGCCGCTTTCCCTCGCACAACAGTGTCGATCGCGAGCGGTTTCCTGAGTTCACCGACGAATTGCGGGACGCGATGTTCGAGGAGCCGGTCCGCTTTCTGGTCGAATTAGCTCAGCAGGATGCATCTGTGCTTGATTTGCTTTTTGCGAAGTACACGTGGGTGAACCCGGTGTTAGCGCGCCATTACGGGATGCCGCACATGGCTGGGGCAGGGCAGGGCTGGACGCGAGTCGAGGACGCGGACCGCTATGAGCGCGGAGGACTCCTGCCGATGTCCGTCTTCTTAACCGCGAACTCGCCGGGTTTGCGGACCAGTCCGGTGAAGCGAGGCTACTGGGTGGTTCGCCGCGTACTCGGCGAGCGGATTCCCGCTCCGCCGCCGAATGTGCCGGAGTTGCCGGCGGACGAGCGGCAGCTTGGGGACCTGACGCTCCGGGAAGTGATGGCTCGCCACCGGGAGCATCCGAATTGCGCGGGTTGCCACGAGCGATTTGATTCACTGGGGCTGGCGTACGAGACGTTCGGGCCGATCGGAGAATTGCGGACGCTGGACCTGGGAGGACGCCGGGTTGATGCGCGGGCGAGTTTTCCGGGCGGAGACACGGGGGTCGGGATCGTGGGGCTGAAGGACTACCTGCGCGAGCGGCGACAATCTGAATTTGTGGCCAACTTGTGCCGCAAGATGCTATCGTATGCACTCGGTCGGACGCTGAATCTGTCGGACGACCCGCTGGTTGACGACATGCAGGCGCGGTTGGCCGCCGACGGATACCGATTCAGCACGTTGATCGACAGCGTTGTGACCAGTCGGCAATTCTTGTACAAGCGTGGCGCGGAGAGCGCCACCGACAATAGTGACCGAGGAACGAGACCATGACGAACCCGTCGGATGTTCGACCAAGTTCATCGTTTGACCGGCGTACCTTGCTGCGCGGGGCGGGCGTCGTCATGGCGCTGCCTTGGCTCGAATCGATTCCCGTGTGGGGCACCGAGGCGAGTGGCGGGGAAGGATCGTCCCCGTTTCCCAAGCGATTCGCCGTGTTGTTCATGGCCTGCGGCGTTAACCCGGATCACTGGTGGGCGCGCGGGGCCGGCGAGGGGATGGAACTGAGCAGCAGCCTCCAGCCGCTTGAGAAGCACCGGTCCAAGCTGAACGTGATTTCCGGCTTGTTCAATAAGAACGCCACCGGGGTCGGAATCCATCCTGGACAGACCGGCAATATCCTGTCGGGTGCATCCCTGCAGAAAGGCGCGGAACTGCGGGGTGGCATCAGTGTCGACCAGGCGTTGGCCAATACCTTGGGACAGGAGACGGCCCAGCCCAGCCTGGTGTTGGGTTGTGAACAGCCTATTACCGGATATCACGAAACCAACTTTTCGATGGCGTACAGTTCCCACATTTCGTGGCAGAACGCCACTTCGCCGGTTCCGATGGAGGTCTATCCCTCGCTCGCGTTCGACAGCTTGTTCGAGAACCGCGGCACTCGCCGCAATCAGAGTGTGCTCGACCGCGTGCGCGAACAGGCGGAAAGCCTGGCTCGGTCAGCCAGCCGCCACGACCGCGCGAAGTTGGACGAGTACCTGACCAGCGTGCGGGAAGTGGAAAAACGCGCCTCGCAGATGCGGACCGCTCAGAATGTGGCTGCCGAGCGTGCGCGGGCCCGCGGCCAATCGGTGGCCACGATGCCCCGGCCTGACAACGGATTGCCGGAAGATATCCGCGAACACATGCGGTTGATGTGCGACATCATCGCGCTCGCCTTTCAGACAGACAAGACGCGCATCGCCACGCTCCTGCTCTGTCGCGATATTTCGGGATTGTTCTATCCGTTTCTGGGCGTCCGCAAGGCACATCATTCGGCGTCCCATTCCGACCGCAACGAGGACTTCGAAAAGATCACCCGGTACTATTGCAGCCAGCTTGCGTATCTCGCGACACGCCTCGAGTCGATGCCCGAGGGCGATCGGACCGTACTGGACAATTCGTGCCTGATGTTCGTGAACAACATGTGGTCGGGCAGCAAGCACGATTCGACCAAGCTCCCGTTGCTGACCGTCGGCGGGTTGGGCGGCACCCTGGAGACAGGACGCGTGCTGGACTACACCCCCGAATCGGACGACGATCGCAAGCTCTGCAGTTTCTACGTTTCTATCATGAATCGGATGGGCCTGGCCGTCGATCGGTTTGGCGACGCGGATGCGCCCCTGGCGCGACTCTGACTCCGCATCCTGTTCAGGTTTGTCTCGCACACGCTTGGGAAAGTGATTTCATCGCTGCGACGGAAGGGGTTTGCCATGAAGCGATATGGACCGTATGGATTGGCCGGGATTTTGTGCGTGCTGCTCGGGCACGCGTCCGCACGGGCCGAGAATTGGCCCCAGTTTCGAGGTCCGAACGCCAGTGGCGTGTCCACGGCCAGCCGTCCCCTGCCGGTGGAGTTCTCTCCGTCGCAGCATATGCGTTGGTCGGTACCCCTGGGCGACGGCATTGGATCGCCGATCGTCGTCGACGGGCGCGTGTTCACCACGGCCATGACCGGCGAGACGCGATTCGGCGTGTTCGGGTTCGACGCGGCCACGGGCAAGCAGTTGTGGAAACAGGAGTTCGATACGGGGAAGCTGCCCCGCATTACGCCGCCGAACAGTCACGCGTCGGCGACCCCGGCGGGGGACGGCCAGCGCGTCTACGTCCATTTCAGCACCCTGGGCCTGCTGGCGCTGGATGCCGCGACCGGTGAAAAGGTCTGGCACTTCCCGGTTCCGGTCCCCGCTTACCTGATGGACTGGGGTGCTGGGGCCTCGCCCATCGTGTTCGAGGATCTTGTCATTTTTAACCAGGATGACGATCTTTCCCCCACCCTGTTCGCCGTCGACGCCAAGACCGGTAAGTTGCGTTGGAAGGTCGATCGATCCGAGATGCTGGCGGGTTACGCGGTGCCCGTAATCTGCGAGGCGGATGGCCGGTCAGAGCTGGTCGTCGCGGGCAGTGGGAAACTGGTCGGCTACGATCCCCGGACGGGCAAGCAATTGTGGACTTGCCGGTCCCTGTTGCGCACGATCATGACCTCGCCTGTGGTCCGCGATGGCTGCGTGTTTGTTGCCGTTCAAAGTTATGGGGATGAAAAGCGCACGCTCAAGTATGCCCTGCTCGAGTGGCTGGACACGAACCAGGACGGAGTGCTGGCCCGCGCGGAGGTGCCCAAGGAATTCTGGAAGCGATTCGACCAATCCGATCGCGACAAGGACGGATCGCTGAGCGGCGATGAGGTCGACACGGCGTTCCAGTCGTCCGAAAACATGGTGGGTGGCGGGAATACCATTCAGGCGGTTCGCGGCGGCGGTACAGGCGATGTCACCGAGACGCACATGGTGTGGAATATCCACAATCGTTCGCCGTCCAATTTATCGTCGCCGCTGGTGGTGGGAGACCAAGTGTTCGTCGTGAAGAAGGGGGGCTTGTCGAGTTCTTTCGATGTCGCGACGGGCAAGACGCACTGGGAGCTGGCCCGCATCCGCAACGTGGGCGAGTACTACGGGTCGCCCGTGGCTGGCGATGGCAAGATCTACGTTCCTGGCGAGAACGGCTTCATCGTCGTGTTGGAGCAGGGGGCGGAACTGAAAGTCCTGGCCAAGAACGACATTGGCGAAGTCTGCCTGTCGTCGCCTGCGATTGCCGATGGCCGGCTGTTCGTCCGCGGCCGCGAGTCGCTGTTCTGCTTTTCCCTGGAGGGTCAGCAATGACGCGGTACGGTTGGTTCTTACTGTTCCTGACACCGTCCTGGGCCTTGGGAGCCGCCCTGGAAGTGGACCTGGTCGTTGGCGCGGCTGCTCCACCGCTCGAAAAAACGGCTGCCGCGGAGGTAGCCGCGCACCTGAAACGGATCTACCAGGCCGAAACGCGTCTCACTGACCAGCTGCGGACGGACGCGACTCAGGTCATCCTGATCGGCAGTCCTCGAACGAATCCGCATATGAGCCGCTGGGCGCAAAGCTGGCCGCAGCTAAGCGAACAAGGGCATTGTCTGCGAACGGTGGTGTGGAATGATCGCCCTGCTTTGCTTGTGGGAGGCGGTAGCCCCGCGGCCACGCTCTGGGCCGCGGCCGAGTTCGCTCACCGGCTGGGTGTCCGGCCGCTGCTGTTCGGCGACCTCGACCCCGTCGAGCCCAGCCAGCTGACCCTGGCAGGGTACGACGTCGTATTGGAACCGTCGATCCGCGTCCGCGCGTGGCGTTGCGATTACGATTCCCCGGCGGGTTTCGCATCCTGGGGCAGCGCCGACCAACAACAGTTCATCCGCCAGCTGGCGCAGCTGAAATACAACCGGCTCGTGCTGGCCGTGCGCCCCTGGCAGCCGTTCGTCGATTTCGAGGTAAACGGCGTCCGCAAGCAGTCGGCAGAACTGTGGAGCGTGGGAACGCTGCCCGTCGACGGCGACACCGCGGGGCGGCGCGTGTTCGCCGGCGCGAAGCGATTCGAGAATCCGGAGTTCGCCGGGCGGGAAACGTACGCCGAACGCCTGGTCGCCGGACAGAAATTGCTGGCCTCGCTTATCGAAACCGCACACGCCTGGGGCATGACCGTCGGGTTACGGCTGGCACCTCTCGAGTTTCCGGCCGAGTTCCGAATGGCGTTGCCCGAGGGAGCCGTCGAAGGAGAGCGGACCAGCGCGACGATCGTTCCAGGACCAGGACTCCTGCCAAACGACGACGGTTGGCGCCTGGCCGTAGCGGCCCAGTTGCGGGCATACGCGAATGCCTATCCGCAACTTGATGCCTTCTACTTGTCGGTGCGCGGAGCGCGTGGCGGCAGCCGTCATGGAGAAGCGGCCTGGCAGCTGCTGTCGCAGGGTGATGCGTCCGCCGGGCTGCCGCCTTCCCAGAAACTGTTGCGTACAGCACGGGGCGGAGACCGAACGGACGGCGATGCGAGCGAAAAGGAACTACAGGGCGATCTTGTCGCGCTGGCCGTCTTGCGCGGGGCGGGCCGCGACAGCGCGTGGCGGGCCCGGCCCGATGGCGGCCGGCGTGAAGTGTGGCTGGCGGACGTGCACGAGAGCCTGGTACCCTATCTGGCGCAGATCCTGCCGGACAGCACCGGACTCGTCGCCACCTCGCCGGGTACGCCTTCACCGAAAGGCGTGCCCCGCCTCCTTGCAATGGATTTGGGGCAGACCGGCGCTGGACTCCTGCCGCAGACCTCGCACTCGCAATTGCTGGCCCGGCTGCGGCAGCTGTCCGAAGCGGGGGGCGAGGGATTTGAGGTGAGCGGCCGGTTCGTTGGCGACGTCGACCTGGGCGCTTATCTGCTCGGACGCGGGGCCTTCGAGCGCGAGTGGACGGTCGCTGACGCGGCCCGCTCCCTGCTGACTCCCGTCTCCGGGGAAGAAGTGTCCGATCGCGTCCTGAAGGCGCTGGACCTCATCGAGCATGCCGCCGCAACCCTGGGCGAGCACGACCCGTCGCTGGGGCAGGCAGCTCCCGACATGGTCGTCAAGCATCTGCAACGTGCCGAGGCTCCGCCGGACTGGTGGCAATCGGCGCGGGACGATTACTTGAACGCCATGAACGAGATGTACCGCGCCAATACCCGAGCTCGAGCGGGCGGGCGGGCCCTGACACTGTACCTGGCGCGTCGAGCCGAGTTTGGTTTCGTCTACTTGAGCGCCCTGGAAAGCGTCCGCAAGGCCGCGGCGGCGAAGCAGGGGGGCGATTCCGAGTTACAGCTCACCAGCCTCGAGACCGCCGTCGATGGCATGAACGATGCGCTCAGTGCGCTCGCAGCGGTCACGCGCAGCAATACCGACCGATGCATCATCGCGGTGCTGAATCAGTACGGATACCGGCCGCTGGTGCGGGAGCTCGAAGCGCTCGACCAGTAGCCTCCGCCCGCCGCTGAAAAGGGCCTCGGGACGCTCGCCGCGAGACGAGTCGCGAGAAGGTCCCGCCGACCGGTGGGATTACACCGGCCGCGAACAGGAAAGGAACCTATGGACGAGCCGCTCGTCTTTTTGAACGGTCGTTTCGTACCGGCCTCGCAGGCCAGCTTGAAGATCTATGATGCCGGGGTGGTGCTGGGTGCCACGGTCACGGAGATGACCCGCACTTTTCGGCATCATTTGTTCCGGTTGGAGGATCACGTCGATCGGCTTCTTCGCTCGCTGAAGTATACTCGCCTTTCGACCGGTATGTCCCGCGCGGATTTCCTGGCCATGTCACGCGAACTCGTGCAAACGAACCTGCGCGGGTTGGGAGCGGACCAGGAACTGGGGCTGATCCATTTCGTCACGGCCGGGGAACTCGCCGTCTACGCGGGAGCCGCGGCAGCTCAGTCGATGGTGCCGACGGTCTGCGCCCACACCTTCCCGCTACCGTTTCCGCTTTGGCGAACCGGTATGACCGCGGGCGTACATCTTGTCACGCCTTCGATTCGGCACGTGCCTCCTCAGTGCTTCGACCCGAAGATGAAGTACCGCAGCCGCATGCACTACTTCCTGGCCGACCAGGAGGCGCGGCTCGTGGCGCCGGACGCCATCGCACTGCTCCTGGATCTGGACGGCAATGTGACGGAGACCAGCGGAGCGAACTTCCTGGTCGTGGACGGACAGACCATTGTTTCGCCGACAACGCGGAACATTTTGCCGGGAGTCAGCCGGCAGACCGTCATCGAGTTATCCGCCGAGCTGGGCATCCCGTTCGTGGAACGGGACGTCCAGGTTCATACGGTGATGAACGCTTCCGAGGCATTCCTCGCCAGTACGCCGTACTGCCTGATGCCGGTCACGCGCATCAACGGCGCCACGATTGGAGACGGCCTGCCAGGTGGCATATTCCGGCGGCTGATGGCTGCATGGAGCCAGCGCGTCGGAGTGGATATTGTCGGGCAGTTCGCCAACTGCCACCTGTGACCGTTCGCAGCGGCGTCCGCGCGGGACTGGTCCTACTTGGTCGTAGCCGATGCAGACGTTTCGGTGGGAGCCCGCACGGAAGCTGTCGCGACGCAGCAGCACTCGAGGCCGCCGCCGTACGATGTCTTGATCGTGATCTTCTGCGAGAAGGGGCCCGGTTTATCGCCCGCGGTGAAGGTTACCGGGATGACATAGACGGATTTGTTGTCGGTTGGGTCCGGCTTCTTGAACTCCAACTGGGCGGTGTCCGCGCAGTCAATGCACTCGACGTGAAACGCTTGTTTGCCTTTGACGACCAGATTCTTGGTCACCGACTGCCCGGGTTCCAGAACTCCGAGGAACAAAGCGGCCGGGCTGACACTGACCGGTGCCACGATGTTACCCTGCACCATGACCGGTACGGAACGCGACTGGCTATCGCTCGTTACGAGCGATAATTGATCCTGGAAATGACCGGCGGGAAACTCTGGCCGCAGTCGCACCACCATGTCATAGGCGACTTGTCCGCCGCCTCGTGAGGCTTCGGCGAGTTCCACTTCAAAATTCTTATTGGCACTTCGAACATCCGCGATTCGCCAGTCGGACCGGCCAAAGTACTGAATGCGGACCTTCTTCTCGGAGCCCTGGGCCAGTTCTACGTCGCCAAAATTAACTTCACCCGGTTCGAGCACAATGTCGCCGCGAATGTAGCCCGACACGTGCAGTTGAACTTCGGCGTAGTACGGCTTGTCGATGACCACCGTAATGGTGGCGGAACGCTGGCCGCGGAAGGAATGCGTATTAAAAGCCGCGATGACGGCGGACTTTTCCCACGTTTTCAGCGTGTCCTGGACGATCCGTGGCGTCGTGCAGCCACAACTCGAACGGACCATCGCAATATGCACGTCTTCCTGGTAGATGTTCTGCAGCTCAAACGACGCTTCGGCTTTGGCGCCGGCGGCCACCTGCCCGAAGTCGTGGTTGGTGATCTTGAACATCTTCGTGGCCCACTGCTGAGCGGAGGCCATACCAAGCCCGACGAAACACAACATCACCGATAACAAGTAGCTGCGTATCACGTTGAGGTCCTCGATGCGACGACACGGCGTCGCAGCTTGCCGTCCAGTACACAGCTGAGCGGCATACCGGAGCTGCATTCGCCTGTTTGCGGCGCGAAAAAATCTACGTCGCTAGCAGCGCCCCGTCAAAAGCATCTTCACCTGAACACATTGTGGATTATTTCGATTCTTTCGGTGGTGTGAAATGCGTTTCCCTAGCAAAATTGCCAGGTGACGCGTTTTTTCTCGGGCGATAGCTTGTTCTCGGCGGCGACCCCTTGTACTACGATGTTGCATGGCAATGAGTTACAGCGACAGATTATCCATCGACTGCAGGAGAGCATCATGACGCGGAAAACCTGCCTGATACCCCTTCTGGTGGCGGGTTGGTTTGGCCTGTATGGACTGTCCGGCGGGGCAGGCGCCGTGTGCTGGGCTGCGCCGCGTCCCGTCGAGGCGGCGGAGCCGGCCGCGGACACTACCGATGAAGGGAAGCCAAAGACAACCCCCAAGAGTGACACGGCCCAGGCGCCTTCGGCCGCTCCGGCATCGCCGGCCGCACCGGCTGCCCAGCCGGAGGTCGATGGGGAACCGCACCCGTTTCCTCGCCGCATTCCTATCCCCGAGTTTCCCCAGGACCTGCAGTGGTTGAACACCGCCCAGCCCCTGAAGAAAGCCGATGTGGCGGGCAAGTTCGTGCTCTTTGATTTCTGGACGTACTGCTGCATCAATTGCATGCACATCCTGCCCGAACTGAAGAAGCTGGAACGGGCTTATCCGGGCCAACTGGTCGTCGTAGGCGTTCATTCGGCGAAATTCGAGACCGAAAAGCAGACAAAAAACATTGAAGAGGCCATTCTTCGCTACGAAATCGAGCATCCGGTGGTAAATGACGCAGACCACCGCATTTGGGATACTTATGGCGTCCGCAGCTGGCCCACGGCAATTTTGATTGATCCCACCGGCCATGCCGTGTGGGGCCGGAGCGGTGAATTCCAATTTGCGGAAGTCGATACGCTGCTGAAGAAGGTGTTGCCTTATTATCGACAGCGCGGACTGATGAACGAGACGCCGCTGAAGTTCGCATTACTCGCCGACGCCCGGAAACGCACGCCCCTGGCCTTTCCCGGCAAGGTGCTGGTCGACGAGGTGGGACAGCGGCTGTTTATTGCGGACAGCAACCACAATCGAGTCGTCATCGTGGACCTGGAAGGGACGTTGCAGGCGGTGATCGGCTCGGGCGCGATCGGGCGGGAGGACGGAGATTTCGCCACGGCCACGTTTGATCATCCTCAGGGAATGGCCCTCGCCGGCGGGACGCTGTACGTCGCGGACACCGAGAATCATCTGCTCCGGCGAGTGGATCTGCAGACACAGCGTGTCACGACGATTGCGGGTACCGGGGTCCAGGCTCGGCACGCCTGGCCGGGGCTGGACGTTACCAATCCAACGGCACGGCTGCCGGATCGCTTCGTGGGGCCTCCGCGGACGACGGCGATCAACAGTCCTTGGGATCTGTGGATTCACGGCCGCGAGCTGTACATCGCAATGGCCGGGCCGCACCAGATTTGGAAGATGCCGTTGGACGAGTCAGAAATTGGACCTTATGCGGGGAACGGCCGCGAAGATATCGTCGATGGACCGCTCTTGCCGGCGGAACCGTATCAAACCGGGTTTGCTTCGTTTGCCCAGCCCAGCGGGCTCAGCTCGGATGGCACATGGCTCTATGTGGCGGACAGCGAAGGTAGCTCGATCCGCGCCGTTCCCTTCGATGCGACGAAAGAGGTCCGGACGGTCGTGGGGACTTCGCATCTGCCGTTCAACCGCCTGTTCCATTTCGGCGACCAGGACGGGGAGCGGCAGCAGGCATTGCTACAGCACTGCCTGGGTGTCACGTACCATGCAGGCCAGCTCTATGTCGCGGACACGTATAACAACAAGATCAAGGTAGTCGATGCTTCGACCGGCGCGGTGCGGACATTGGCCGGGACAGGGCAACCTGGCTACGACGATGCCCAGGGACTGTTCGACGAACCGGCAGGACTGGCGTTCGGACGAGGCAAGTTGTACGTCGCGGATACGAACAACCACCGGATCCGGACGGTCGAGGTGGCCACGGGGAAAGTCGCGACGTTGGTGATCGATGGTTTGGTACCGCCCCGGACGCCGTCAAGTGCTGCCGCGACGCCACCTTAGTCGACGATGCGGAGCGGACGGTCGGCTGCGGTGCGATAGAAGATGTCTTCGAGCTGCGTGCTGGACGGATTGGCTGGTTCGCCCGCCAGCACGTGATACGCCTCGCCGTCGGTGATATTCGCCACCTGTTCCATGAGGGCCACGTCCACCGCACTGGTCTGCGAGTCGAGAGCGATGGTGACTGCGCGGATATTGGCTGCCTGGGCCTGGTAGGCTCTTTGAACGACACGCGCCTTGGCTTCGGTCGTATCGACCCAGTTGCCGGGCTGGTTCATGTTGGCGGCGCCGTCGGTCAGCACGACCAGTAGCGGCAGTGCGTAGTCGCGAAGCTGCGTCTGCAGTTCCGAGATTGCCAGTTGCATGCCGTCGGCGATGTTCGTGTAACCGCCGGGAGTCAGGCGAGACATGATCTGGGACTCGACCTGGTCCAGCTCGAAGGACAGGGGCGAACCCAGACTGGCGGTAGTCGAGTAGTAGGTGAATCCGACGCGATCGTTCGCATCCGACAGTTGCAGGTAGTTGATGAATCGCTCGACGGAACTCGCCAGCTCATCGATCTTGGCCACTCCGTTGCGCGCCTCGGACATGGATCCGGACACATCGAGCACCAGCATGATGTCGCGGGGTCGGTAGGCGGCGATCGCTGTGGCTTCGCTCGAGAAGTGTTGGCTGCCGATCAGCCGCCCAAAAAACAGCGAGGCGTTGTCGAGTTGTGCGGTGACACGAACGGCATCCAGGGGCGATCCGCCTTGCTCGAAGGTCCGCTGTGTCTGGTTCCAGCGGCCGATCTCCACCGACACGGTTTCCTGCCCATTCGAGACTTTGACGCCCGAATTATTGAGGTTCAACTCCGTGAACTGGCGGGCAGCGCCGAGAGCTTTGGACGATCCATCGATGATGGCGCCGCTGCCGGCCAGCGCTCCGGCGTCGACGGCGCTCTGCAGATCCGCCTTGACCGCACACAGATAGCCGAGATCGAGCGACAAGGCGAACAGGGCCATAACGACGACCAGCATGAGTGCGAAGAAGATGACGACGGCGCCGCGTCGCGGGGCAGGCGAAGGAAGCTGTGGGCCGAGTTGCATGACGAGTTCTCGCATTAGGGTAACGGCGATGGATGCGTCCGTGTTAGTCGACGATTCGGAGTGGCCGATTCGCCGCCACACGCCGGAACGCCTCTTCGAGTTCACTACTCCCATTGTTCCGTTCGCCCGCCAGAATGTGGTACGACTCGCTGTCGGTAATTTCGGCCACGCGTTGCATCAGTGCGACATCGACTTCGTCGTCGCGCGAGTCAAGAGCCATCGTAAATATCGGGACTTTCTGCCGTTTGGCCTCTTGAGCCTGCTGGATGACGCGCCCCTTGGCCTCACCGGGGTTCTGCCAGTTCCCCGGCTGGTTCATATTCGCGGCACCGTCGGTCATGACGACCATCAGCGGCAAGACCTGTTCGCGGCAATTGGATTTGAGTTCCTGCAGGCCGATCTTCATTCCGTCCGCGATGTTCGTCCAGCCGTCTGGTTTCAGCTTGTCCATCAGCTCGGCTTCGACGGCGTCCAGGTCATCGGATAGCCCGCAGCCGAGGGCGGCTTTCGTGGAGTAATAGGCAAATCCAACTCGATCCCGGGCATTTGCCTGGCGCAAGTATTCGAGAAAGAACCGCACGGAGCTGCGCAACTCGTCGATCTTGCGGACACCGCGGCGAGACGCATTCATGGAACCGGACACGTCGAGTACCAGCATGATGTCGCGCGGGCGATACGTCGCGACCGCCGAGGCCTCGGTGGTGAAGTTCGAAGTGCCGATAACGCGGCCGAAGAACAGCGACGCCTTGTCGACTCGCGCCGTGACCTTTACCGCATCCATCGGTTGAGCGTTCGGTGCGAAGATACGTGACTGAATGTCCCAGTGGCCCACCTCCACGGCGACGGCCTGCTCGTCGGGTACGCCCGAGTTCTCCAGGTTCAGATCCGCGAATCGTTTGGCCGTGGCGGATGCCTTGGACTTGCCGTCCAGAATCACGCCCGTCCCCGCCAGGGCCCCGGCATCCACGGCGCTTTGCAGGTCCGCTCGGACCGAGCAAATGTAACCCAGGTCCAGCGACAGCGCGAAGAGCGCCATGACGACGATCAGCATCAAGCAAAAGAGCACAATGACGGCGCCCCTGCGAGACCCGGCCGTGCACGCGACCGACGGGTTTCTCAAAGTCGAAATCATCGACGGAGTTCCCTCAGGATGAGTATGAAACCGAACGCACAACCTGGCAGCCCGCCGTGACGGCGCGATGTTCGCGGTGTTCCCACACGGTCAGCCCCGCCGGAAAGCCGCGACGACCGCCGGCCAGGAGGTTCTGCCAGAAGGATCTTGCTCGGGAAGCGGCGAATGCCGCAACGGGAAACGGAGAGGCAGCGAACAGGTGACTCTGCCTATCGGAAATCTAGGCCAGGAATCGCCGAATGCAAACGTAAGCCGCCTTGGCGGTGATTCAAGATCGCGTTCGGCTACCGTTCGACTGGGGATGTTCCACGCAGAGAGAGCGAACCAGTCCTGGAGGATCTTAAAGGATCGAATCGGTTGCGGCGTCGGCCAAACGCGTCGGAATAGTTGCCAATTCCGCTACGATGCGTGTTGCCACTTCCGCTACACCAAGAGCTCGGGCCAGAGGGCGTCGCTCAGCAGCAGTCCGGCGCGGGTCAGACGCAGCGACCCGGCCTGCCATTCCAACCACCCGGACCGGCAGTACCGATCCAGCGTGGGTCCGGCCAGGTCCGTGAGCCGGAAGCCCGTTTCGGTGGCAAACACGTCGGGTGCGATGCCCTCCAGCCGACGTAACCCGAAGACGAGCCGTTCTCGAGCGGCTTCCGCGGGCGTCAGGAACTCGGATTCTGCCACCGGGGACTGACCAGCGAGAACGCGGCGGATGTACGTCGTCGTACTGCGATGATTCACCTCCCGCCGACCCGCGACGTGCCGCGCGGCGCCGGGGCCGAAGGCGTAGTACGTTCGCCCCATCCAGTAGGCCTCATTGTGGCGGCACCGGTGTCCCGGTCGGGCGAAGTTGGAAACTTCATAATGTTCGTACCCGGCCGCCAGCAGCCGATCGATGGCCCACTCGTACATGATGCATTCGGCCGTTTCGTCACAGCCGGCCAGCTCGCCGCGGAGCCGGCGTCCCCAGAAATTCGTGCCGCGTTCCCACGTCAGTCCGTAGATCGACAGATGATCTGGCCGCAGGCACAGGGCCGATTCGATATCGGACTGCCATGCGGCCACGGTTTCCCCAGGAGCCGCGAAAATCAGATCCAAAGCCACGGTCAAACCGGCTTCGCGCGTCCGCTGCACGGCCCGCTCGATGTCGTCCCCAGCATGATCCCGTTCCAGTACCTGCAGCTTGTGGGGGGTAAACGACTGGGCGCCCAGGCTCAGGCGCGTTGCGCCCGCCGCGGCGAGCACGTCCAGCTTTTCGGGGGTCACGTCGAGCGGGTTGGCCTCCACGCTGAACTCGTAACCGTCGCTCAGCGATAGCCGCTCCCGCACCGTCCGGCACAACTGCTCCAATCTCGCGGGCTCCAGATGCGTTGGAGTGCCGCCACCGAAGAACAGGGTCTCGACGGAGACGGTCGAGTCGAGGCCGCGGAGCTCCCGCGCAAGAGCCTGCAGGTAAGCCTGAATCAGATCCGTCCGTCCGGCGACGAGCGTGAAATTGCAGTACCCGCAGCGATGGCGGCAGAATGGGACGTGGACGTAGGCGGCACGGGGCGTCCGGAACCGCGGCTGACCTGCGGTATCCGGTGCCCCGTCGCTTTCCCTGACCTGTGCCGTGGCCACGGAGTCTCCTCTCAGAGCCGACTCAGCTGCCGGCCACGTGCGGCGGGGTCGAGCACGTGGCGGCCCAGGCCTCGAGCAACGCGAACTGTTTGACGAAATTGTGCTCGGTTACGCCCAGCGGGCTCTTAAAGAAGCTGGCCAGGAACGTCAACAAGCCGGTAGCACCCGCCCGCCGCGCCCGCTCGGTGAACCGGACCAGGTCGATGACCAACGGCGCGGCCAGCAGCGAATCGCATCCCTGCCAGGTGAACTGCATGATCATCGGGGTGCCGAGGAAGCCACGGAAATGGATGTGGTCCCACGCCGTCTTCCAGTCGCCGAGACTCTCAATGTATTCAATGCTGACGTGGGTCTGCGGCGAGTAACCGAAAATCTGGCTGAGCAGCCGATCCTTGCTCACCACTTTCGTCCGCTTATTGGCGGGGTCGTCCAGGACTTTGCCATCCATATTGCCGAAGATGTTGTGGCCGACCCAGCTCATCACTTCTAAGTTGCGGTTAGCGAACATCGGCGCCAGCG
>JBFWYF010000033.1:0-19046 GCA_050186685.1 Pirellulaceae bacterium | reverse complement strand
CTGTCCCCGCCCCCCGTCGCGACCAGAAAATCGGAAACCACGCGGTCATACCGCAGGTTTTGGGCAAACTGCCGGCGGAGCCAATTCTGGACTCCCGCGACACTGGGCAGATCTTCCGGATCGATGTTCCCCGGCAACATGAACTGGCGCCACGTGTTCGCGAGGTGCGTCGCATGGCGGGGAGACGCCAACAAGTCGTCGATGACTCGTTCTCGTTTATCGGCGCGCGGATCGTCCAGGAAACGGCGCACGGCGCCCACCGGTGGCAGCCGGCCGACGAGATCGAGATAAACGCGCCGCAGGAACTCGCCGTCATCGGATCTGGGGGCCGCCGCCACGCCCGCGGCCGCGAGCTTCGCGTCGAGTAACTCATCCACGCGCGGTGCAAATTGGGCGGCCGTCCGGAATTCGTCGGCCGCCACCGACACGATGCCCTGCGCCATCCCGGAGACCAGGAACAGCACACACCAGCTGAGGAGTGCCTTCATCGCGTCTCTCCGCCTTCATGCATAAAGGAATTTGCCTCATTCTACGGTGCGCGCCGGCCCGCTACTATGGTGCCCATGTTCTCTTATCTCGCCGAGATCGTGACGCGCAGGTGGTACTGGACTGTCTTGGCGTGGCTGCTGCTCGTGGGGGGCGTGCGGTTGGTCGCCCCGGCGTGGGACGATGTGACCTACGATGGCGATCTGGCGTTCCTACCGGCAGACCGCCCCTACGTCCGGGGAGAGCAGCTGATTCGAGCCGCATTTCCCGGGACTCGCGCTCGCAGCCAGGTCGTCGTGATCGCCGCGCGGGACGCCGAACCGTTGCAGCCCGGAGACCTGAAGATAATGGACCGCCTCGCCGGGCGGTTCCATAACCGGTTGGGGGCCGTGGAGCTGGCACGCGGTGACGCGCTGCAGGCGGAGGCGGAAAACCACGAGCGCGCCGGCGATGCTGGCGCAGCGGAAACTCGGCACGTTGCGGCCGCTCAGGCCTGGGAAGCAGCCATCGCTGCCTTCGACGAGGCCTTGCAGTTGCGCGAAGACGACGCTGTGGCGTTCCACAACCGGGCGATCGCGCTGACGCGGTTGGGTCGCATCTCCGCGGCCTCAGATGACTCGGCCATCGCCCAGGCCATCGATCCCACCCTGCAGAATCGAACCGGCCAGGTCGTTCCGGCCGATGCCGCACTGATTCCTCTGGTTGACGTGTGGAATCGCCACCACGAAGTGTTTGGCTCGAAGTTGCGCAGCGACGACAAGCAGGCTCAGTTGCTGATGCTGCAGTTGAGCAACGAGTTCATGGCGACGGATAACATCCGCGTGCTGGAATTGGTCGAGCAGGAACTCGCCGCGGCGCGCACGTGGATGGCCGAGGAAGGAGTGACCGGGCTGACGCTGGGCATCTCCGGCTCGGCGGCCGTGGGCGGCGACATGCTCCGCGCTGCCGTGGAGAGCATCCGGCACACGGAATTGCTGACCATCGTGTTGGTGGTAACCATCTTGCTGGTGGTCTACCGGTCCCCCGTCGTCATTCTGGTCCCGCTGTTGACCATTGCCGTCGCGCTTTCCGTGTCGACCGGTCTGGTGGCGCTGCTTACGCAGTTGCACCTCTATCCGGGCTTCGCGTGGTGGGGTTTCAAGATCTTCAAGACCACACGGATCTTTGTTGTCGTCATCCTGTTTGGATCGGGGACCGATTTCTGCCTGTTCCTGATCGCGCGGCTGCGCGAGGAATTGTCGACCGGGGGCAAGATCAGCGGTTCCGTGGCGGCGGCTTTGAGGAAAGTCGGCAGCGCCCTGGTCGCCAGTGCTCTGACCACCATCCTGGGGTTGGCGATGATGTATTTTGCGGAATTCGGCAAGTTTCGCAGCAGCGGACCGGCGATCGCGGTCTGCCTGCTAGTAACGCTGCTCGCCTGCCTGACTTTTTCACCAGCCTTGCTGAGCGCGCTGGGCCGTCACCTGTTCTGGCCGTTTGCCGCCGCGACGCCTCCCGCCGCGTCCGGGCGCCTCGCTCGATTCTGGACATCCTTTGCGCGGCAGGTGACGCGCCAGCCCGGGAAGATCCTGCTGCTGTCCGTGGTCGTGCTGTTACCGCTGGCCATCTGGGGATGGTCGGTTCCCAATCGCGTCACCTTCGATCTGTTGAGCGAGTTGCCCCCCAGCCGGACGAGCATCGTGGGCAGCGAGCTATTGAAACGGCACTTTCCCGTCGGCGAGGGAGGACCGGTCATTGTGATCGCTCAAAAGCCGCATGCCGGTTTCGACGCGCCCGAGAAGGACGTGGCGGCCCAGGCGTTGGCCGCGGTATTCGATCTGACGAAACGGCTCCGTTCGATCGCGGGCGTCCACACAGTACGCAGCATGGCGGAACCGCTGGGTGATGAACCCGAGCCCCTGTCGCTGATCACAGCGTCGGGACGCCGAAAGCTGTTCTTGCGCCAGCATGCCCTGACCAAGGCGATCTTCCTGGCGCAAGAGGAGCCTTATCGGGGCGCGGTCACGCGTTTCGAACTCGTACTGAATGACAATCCGTTCTCGCTGGAAGCCATCCAGACTCTCGCACAAATCGATAAGCAGCTCAGCGCCGAATCCGGACAAGCGGATTCGTTCTGGCACAACGCCGAGTTTCAACTCACCGGCACCACCGCGGGCATTCGCGACCTGCGCGAAGTGATCCATTCGGATTATTGGCGTATCACCAGCCTGGTTACCTTGACCGTGTTCGGCGTCATCGTGGTGATTCTGCGGCGTCCGGAGATCTGCGTGTATCTGATCGTCTCGGTGCTGTTCAGCTATCTCGCCACGATCGGAGCTACCGAGATCTTCTTTCGGTGGTTGTACGGTGCGACCTTCGTGGGACTCGACTGGAAAGTACCGATCTTCTTGTTCGTGATCCTGGTGGCCGTGGGCGAAGACTACAACATTTATCTTGTGACGCGAGCGTTCGAAGAACAGGGCCGGTTGGGCCCGTTGGCCGGGTTGCGGGAAGCGGTCGCCAGGACGGGCGGCATCATTACCAGCTGTGGCATCATCATGGCGGGCAGTTTTGTCTCCATGATCGCCGGGAGTCTCCGGGGTATCTCCGAACTCGGATTCGCGCTGACCTTGGGAATCTTGCTGGACACGCTCGTCGTCCGCACGCTGCTCGTCCCCGCGTTTCTTGCACTGCGGCATCGCCTGCTGGCCCACTTCGCCCATAGTCGAATTCGGCGCGATTCGCGCCTGCCCGGCGGATAGAAGATCAGGCGGAGGCCACTGCCCGTCTCGTCACGAGTTGGGGCTCGATCCGCCACTCCGGAAGTCTTGCGACGCCGGTGACGCAGCGTCTGGCGACTTTCGCTACGTGCGGCGCGCTGGCGCAACGCACGAGGGGGCAGGGAGTTGCGGTCGACTCGGAAGTCTTGCGACGCCGCTGACGCGGCGCCTGGCGACTTCCGCTACGCGGACCAGCGACTTCCGCTTCGGGCGCGCGGTCCTGTGCCATTTTGCGAAGGTCGGAGCGCGACCGGCACCTGTGGCGTAGAGTTGATTAGCGTCGGGACCGTTACTACCGTTCGCTGTGGGGGTACTCCGCATGCTCGTCATTGTGGGATCGATTGTCGTGATCGCGTCCGTGCTCGGCGGATTCACGATGGCTGGGGGAGACGTGCACGCGCTGATTCATCCCTCCGAGCTAGTCACGATTGGCGGTGCGGCGTTGGGCGCCCTGATCACGATGTCACCTCGCAAAGTGCTGGTCGATTTGCTGCGGGGGGTCCTCTCATGTCTGAAAGGCTCCCCTTTCCAGCGCCGGGCTTATGAGGAGCTATTCAAACTGATGTACGAGTTGCTGAAGCAGGCCCGCTACAACGGCCTGCTCGCGTTGGAATCCCACTTGAGCGCCCCCGAACAAAGCCAGATTTTCACCAAGTATCCAGCGATCGCTCGCAACCATCACGTCCAGAAGTTCATCTGCGGTTCGCTGTCGCTGGTCGTGGACGGATCGGTAACTCCCGAGCAGCTGCCCGAGTTGCTGGAAACCGAACTCAGGGCGATGGAGGAGGAACACCACGGTCCTCTGAACGTGTTGACGAAGACCGCCGATGGACTGCCCGGTTTCGGGATCGTGGCGGCTGTCATGGGAATCGTAATCACGATGGGTTCCATCGATGGCCCGGTCGAGGAGATAGGGCATAAAGTGGGGGCAGCGCTGGTCGGCACCTTCCTCGGCATCTTGCTGTCTTACGGCTTCTTCGCGCCACTCGCGGTACAGATGGAATTCCTGGGCGCGGCCGAAATGGCGTTCTATCGGACGATCTCGACCATGATTTGCGGGTTCGCCAGCAATAAGTCGCCCAAGATCATCATTGAACAAGCGCGGCGTGGCACGCCCACCGATGTGCGGCCCGGTCAGCTGGAACTGGAGGCTGCCCTGCGCGAGCTGGGCTGAACCAATCACAAGGCGTTACAGCGGAAAAAGAGATCCTGCGATGGCTGGTAAAGGGGGCGGAGCGTGGAAAGTTGCGTACGCGGATTTCGTCACCGCCATGATGGCCTTCTTCATGGTGATGTGGCTGTTGGCGCAGGACGACAAGGTCAAGTCGGCCGTGGCGGAGCATTTCCGGAATCCGGACAGCAAGTATGCTTCGGGCGACTCGCTGATGGAGCCGAAGCATCCGCAATTCTTCAAGGACCGCCGCACGCCCGCCGTACCGGGTGAAGCTCCCGTGCCTCCCGGTGAGTCGGATCAACCCGCGGCCAAACCCCACACCGTACACCTGGTACACGGCGACCGGGCTCTCATCGGAACGGCGGTGTTCTTTGAGGGCGACGCGACCGGGTTAAGCGAAGAAGCTCAAGAACGCCTGCGCCGTTTTGCTCCCGTCGCCCAGGGTAAGCCGCAGAAGATCGAACTCCGAGGGCACGCGGCGCGCAACGGGATACGTCGTGCCAATCCAGACGATCTGTGGCAACTGTCGTATGCGCGGTGCGTGGCGACGCGTGAATTCCTCGAATCGCTGGGCATTCCGGCCGCTCAATTTCGACTCAGCCAGGCGGGTATGTTCGAGCCGTATTCCATCAGCGATGTCCCAGAACGTACGGCCCGCAACTCGCGAGTCGACGTATTCTTGCTGAACGAACTGGCCGAAGAATCCGTCGGCACTCCCGCCGAACGGGCCGAACGATTCCGGACTCCGGCCGGTGCGCCTTGAATTCCACGGCTCTTGGATCGCCGCGCCGACACGACCAGGTGGCCTCTGGGTCCGCCTGCAAGGGGCGCGAGCGCACTGTCGCAACCCTTCACGGTCTGACATATACTGTCAGCCATTCGACAGGCGGCGCAATCGATTTCTTCCGATGGCCAAGCGAGAGCACGTATGTCTGGTGCCGGCGTGTCAGGCAACCGCCGACAGTTCCTGGGTTCCTGTCTCGGTGCGGCAGTGGCCGCCAGCCAGTCAGGTATTGGATTCGGCGAACAGGTGACCGCGTCCCGGCAGGACTTACCGCGGATTGCGGCGATCAACTCCATCTACCGCCTAAGGTCGCATGCCTACCATATTGCGGGACGATTTCTGTTCGGATATCGACGCAACGGATTCCACCATCAGCCGCCGTTCCGGCTGGCCCGGATGTACAATCACCAATACCCTCCCGACGACTTGAGCCGGTCGGTATGTCCCCGTCATGGTGTGGAACTTTGTGACACTATTCCCCAGGCCCTTGGCGGCGACCGCGGGCTCGACGTCGACGGAGTGCTGCTGATCGTGGAACATGGGGACTACCCGACCAATGACCGCGGGCAGATTCTGTATCCGCGGTTCGAGTTGTTCCAGCAAATCGTGCAGTTTTTTGAGAAAGCAGGCCGATCGGTCCCCGTGTTCTGTGACAAGCACTTGTCCTACGATCACGAACGTGCCTGGGAGATGGTGACGACAGCGCGCCGCTTGGGCTTCCGCATGCTCGCCGGCTCGTCGTTGCCGGTCACTTGGCGCCGCCCGGAGATCGAGCCTCCGCTGGGTACTCCGTTTCGCGAGGGGCTGGTCGTGTTCGGGTACGACCGATCGGTCCCCGAAGTCTATTTCTTTCACGCCTTGGAAACGCTGCAGTGCATGCTCGAACGCCGTGTGGGGGGCGAGACCGGGGTGCGATCGGTGCGTTTCCTGGAAGGAGACGCCGTATGGCGGGCTGGTGATGCGGGCGAGTGGTCGTGGTCGTTGCTCCACGCAGCACTCGATCGATGTCCCTCGAAGAATTACGGCGAGCCTCGCGAACAGGTGCTGCGGCCCCAAGCTATTCTGCTGGAATACCGCGACGGCACGCGCGGTGCCGCATTGAACCTGGTAGAAGCGGTTTCCGACTTCGGTTTCGCCGCACAGGTCGAGGGCCAGCCCCAGCCGGTGTCGACGTGTTTCTATCTGCCGAGTCCGCCGGGGGCCAACTTCTTCAACCCGCTGACGTACAACATTGAACATTTCTTCGCCGGGGCACAGCCGTACCCGGTCGAGCGCACATTGTTAACCAGCACGGTGTTGGATCTCGCCTTGCGAGCCCATCAAGACCAGCGTCCTGTCGCCGAAAGCCCGCGGCTGGACATCCAGTACCGGCCGCCCGCGGATAGCGGCTTTTTCCGCGGCCCCATGACCGATGCGTGATTCGCAACGAGGTGAGGAGTTTGGCCATGATGGCAGTGGCAATCGCAGAAAGGCTCCGGCGACCTCGGTGGCATTTCAGCCTGCAAACGGCGTTTTTGCTGCTGACGTGCCTGTGCCTGTTTCTCGGGTGGGTTTTCGGCGCGGTCCAACATCGCAAACGATACTACCGCGGGCTGCAGGAGCTGCGGCAGCGCGGCATGCGGCTCAGCGAAGAGCGGTTTCCGAATAACAACCCTTTTTCCGCCACGGCCTGGGCGGAGCTGTTTGATCCGCGGCAGTTCGACCAGGTTGTGAGCGTGTTGTCGCAGAACCCGCGCGTGACCGCCGACGAGCTGGCCGAGCTGGAGGCTTTCCCTCACTTGCGCGAAGTCTGGCTGTATCGATCGTCGCTGACCGCGGGTTCGATCGACACGCTCTGCCGCTTAGGCTCGCTGACAAAGTTGAACTTGCACGGTTGCAGTTTCCCGCTGGCCGAATTTGATCGGGTCAGCCAGCTGCCGGAGCTCGAATGGCTCGTGATCTCGGATACCGCGGTCGGCGACCAGGAGTTGTCGGCAATCGAGGACTGCGGACAACTGACCATCCTCGAACTCGAGAATTGCCCAATCTCGGATCAGGGTCTGCAGCGGCTGCGCCGTCTGACGAAACTGCGATCGCTGAGGTTGGCCGGTTCGCAGGTTACCGATGCCTGTTTACCGATGCTTGCCGTGCTTCCCGATCTCCAGCGATTGGATCTGCGTCGCACGCAGGTCACGGACTCGGGAATCGTCCGGCTGCAGGAGCAGTGCCCCAATCTCGTGGTGTACGCCGGTCGGGACGGCATCGGGCACGAGCGACCCAGTGCGCGGTGGTTGCGGATGTCCACCCAGCTGAACATGAGCGACCCGCTCGTCACCGACGCCACTCTGGAGTGGTTGCGCCACGCACAGCAGATGGAAGCATTGAACTTATCCAACACGCGCATCTCGGACGACGGACTGCGGCACCTGCGCGAGATGACTGCCTTGCGATCCCTGGACCTCCGGAGTACGGCGGTGACGGATCGCGGACTGGCCTTGCTCTCGGGCCTGCGGGAATTGCGGTCGCTGCATGTGGGAGACTCGATCGGCGACGCCGGATTACAGAGCCTGGCGGACCTGAGCTACCTGGAACACTTGTCGGTGACGGGTCGCTCGGTAACGGATCTTGGCCTCATGACCATGAATCGCTGGCCGAATCTGCAGACGCTGCAGCTGGCGCGGTCCAAGGTACAGGGGCAAGGTTTCCGAGGGCTCGCCGAGCTATCGCAGTTGCGGTCGCTCGGATTGCAGGGCATGCACGTATCGGCGGAGGCGGCGCGGCAAATTGCCTCCGCTCCCGCCTTGACGCATCTGGATCTGGACCGGGTGACGCTGGACGAAACCACATGCCATGAACTGGCCAGCGCGCAGCATCTGGAGGTACTCTGGTTTTCCGAAGTCCCTCTGCTGCCGCGCTGGATCAGCGAGCTATCGGCGCTGCCCGCCCTGCGCGCCGTGGGATTCATTCGCTGCCACATCACGTCGCAAGATTGTCAGTCGCTCGAAAAGAGCCGGCCTGACTTGCACATTATCTTCGAGCCCACCGCGACTGGGCGATTTGCCGGAGTCATGCCGCCGTCTCGCTGGTTCTAGCCTGCTGGGCGGTGCTGCGGGGAAGAGAGTTCCATGGATGCATCGGAAGCCATCCGCCAACGCGCCATTCCGGGCGGTTGGTCGCAGCGGGCGGTATCCGTCGGAGAGTTTCGCTTTGAGCTGATTCTGCCCGCGGATCCGGATGAGTTCGTGTATGCGGCCGAGTCGTCGGACAATGCCGAGGCCGGGGAGGACATCTACTGGGCCCAATTGTGGCCGGCGGCCCGTATCATGGCCCGGCACGTGGTCCGTCAGGACTGGCCGCCGGCGTTCCGGGCCGTCGAGTTGGGTTGCGGGATCGGTCTCGTCGGACTCGCCGCAGCGGCCCGCGGCCTCCATGTCACCTTTACCGACTATGTCGATGCCGCCGTCGAACTGGCGACTGAGAACGCTCGGCGGAACGGGTACGCCCGCGTGTCAGGCCGCCGTTGCGACTGGCGCCATCCGTGGGACGACTCGTTCGATGTCGTCCTGGCCAGCGATGTACTCTATTACCAGGCGTTTCACGAGGACCTGCTCGCGACGATCGACCGGTTGCTTGGGCCGCGCGGCGTGTGCTGGATCGGCGATGGAGGGCGGGAACCCTCGCTACGCTTCATCGACCTGGCCCGCGCTCGTTTTCAAGTCAGCGTGCGAAACGAGTTGGGGGTGATCCTCCCGTGTGCCCGCTTTGGCGAGTTTTTCCTGCTGGTCCTGAGTCGAAACGCCGAGGTCGCCGGTTAGAAGCGGTCCTATTCGCGAACCTGGACGATGACGTTCGGCACATCGATGGCAGTCTGCAGAACCTTCTCACGCGAGGTGATGACCACCGTGGGAGCCGGCATCTCGTCGTAGTCAAAATCGTGCCGGACTTCGCCAAGTCCTACGTAGTAGCGATGGCTGATCCGATCCGGCAAGGGACGCGATTGCACGCGCGCGGTGAATAAGTTGCTGCCTTGATCGTGCTGTTCGACCACACTGACACGCCAGCCCGAACGCCCCGTACCAACCTGCTGGATGCCGGCCTGAAACTCGGCCTGAGGCAAGTCTTCGGGAACCGTCGTGGGCTGCAGCGATTGAACCAGCTGCTGGCCATTCGGCGTTACAGGCACGCCCGGGAATTTGAACCAGAGCTTCAGCGAAGCCTGGGGGGCGTTCTCCGGCCAGTCGTGCACGGTGAACGTCAGCACGGGCACGGAGGCGAGCGGGACAAACTGCGTGTCGTAAAACACATCCGCCGGTCTCACCGGTTTGCCGTCGCTATCCAACGGCGTGATCTCAGCCCAGATGTGTTCGGGCCGCGGCGTGAATTTGGCCGGGTCGACATACTGGATCGCCACCTGGAACTCGACGCGATTGATCGACCGGACGGGCAAGATCGGCATGACCCGCACCCGCTCCTGACTGACCGGGTCGAGCGGCTCCTGCGCGTCGCGGGTTTGGCCTGTACCAAATCGGGTGAAGATCAGCCGGTTTCCTTGCCGGTCGTAATCCAGTTCGACGGCTTCGCCCCCGAGCAGTTCGACAGTCTGGTCCGGGACGCCTTCGACTCCGTGCAGCCGGACGCGGTACTTGCCAGGTTTCTCGGGCGGAAATCCAACGGTCTTCCATCGCCCGAGGTCGGTCATGTCGGAGGGTTTCACCTGGGTCTGGCTTAGCGGCGTAAGCGAGAATTTGAACTGACCCAGCGCTTTCTCGATGGCGGCCACGAGCTGGTCAGGATCATTGGCGTCGAACAGCTTACCACCGGTTCGTTCCGCGATCCTGCGAATTTCTTCCAGACCCTGGGCCACGTTGACGCCGGGGGGCGGTGCGGCGCGTAGTGCCGCGGCGCCGAACATCACGATATCGACGACCTTGTTGCCAGCCCCCGACGCCGGATTGTTGATCGTGTCCAAAACGTCCTGTGCTGTCGTGAAGTTCACATAGTTCTGATTCAAACCGTCGGTAATCACGATGACGTGCTGAATGTCGTCCTTGGTCGCAAGGTAAAAATCATCCTCGTCGTCGATCAAGGCACGTTGAATGGAATAGTACAAGGGCGTTACGCCATTTGGCGCCAACCCGCGCACTTTGTCGCGAATTTCGGCGAGATGCGTCTGCGTCAACGGCTTAATTCCTGCCAGGATCTCGACGTCTCGATCCGGTCCTGGCAAGGCCGCCGCGGGCAGGCCGTTGCGGTCGATCACTTCGCGGAGCGTACCATCTTTGAACCGGAACCGATGCGCATAGGCCCGTAATCCCACTTGATAATTCTCGTCCTGCGGCAGACGCTGCAGCACTTCAAATAAAGCGGATTTGGCGGCATTCATGCGGGTATCGTTACCTACGTCCCGCGTCTGCATGCTGCCGGAACAGTCCACGATAAACGTGATAAACGCCTTACGCTGGGCGTCGCCGCGCACGGTCACCTGTGCCGAGGGCGGTACTTGGGGCGAGACCGACTGGGCGAGGATGAGTTCGGGGCCGCGCAACTCGAACGTGCGACGGACGACATGGCCGCGATACAGCAGATTGGCCGCCATCGCCCGCTGCGCTTGCCCGCCGGCCAGCTCACTCGCCGGGATCCTCTGCGTCGTAGTCGCTTCCGCCGATCGCCCCACGGGCAGAGGCTGGCGGCGCCAAGGTCGAGCGTCCTCATCCGTGACGGGAATCAACTCGAGGTTGTTACTGGATCGAGGTACATCAAAGAACAGCGCGGCCATGCCCGGCGACGACAGATCCTTGTGCCAGACCACCCGCGTCAGCTGCGTCACCGTAGGTGCGTCGCCGATGGTGCGGACGTCTTCGGGTACGAGTTGAATGCCGCCTGCGGCCGTGCGGCGCGCGTTCAGCAGATCCCGGAGATCCTGGCGTTCGTATGTCAGCGACGTCGGCGTGTCGTCGAACTGCCTCGCCGCCTCGAGATAACGGTCCGCTACGACCGCGAAGTAATCGCTGGAATCGGCATCCTTCGCCGGAGACGGTCCCCAGAAATCGTCCATCACGCGCCGCGCATGCCAGAGCAACTGGAGGTGGTGATCGACATCTCGCAAACGGCCGGGAGCATTGCGCAAGTCGCCGGGAGCCAGCGGTGCGGCGGCTCGCAGCAGCCGGTCTGCCTCGCTGGAGCCGGCCCGGATATTGGCGGCCGTCTCGAGCGCGTCCTTGAGCCGGCTCTTGGTATCGTCTTCCAGATCCTGGGCCGCGGCATCCACATCCACCAACGTGGCGCGGACTCGCTCTCCCTGCCGGGCCAGCCACGTGACGTCCGATTCGCCCGCCCGCTTCAGCTCTTCCAATCGTTCGTGCCGGTTCAACAGCAACACAAACCGCGATCGGTCGAGCAGCTGCAGCGCCGGATGCAGGCGGTCGGTACCCTGGGCATACGGGCGGAGGATCGCCGGAATGCCGTCCTGGCCGTCCGCACGGGCTGCCGACGGGAGCGTCGCCTTTCCGCCCGGCAGATCCGGTCGATCAAAGGCGCCCGCCAGAAAGACGTCGACCAACAGTCCCCGCTCCTCCGCATCGAGCAGCGGCGACGGGACGCGCAGCACCGAGGCAATCTCGCGCAACGTCGGCTTGTCGCGGCTGGAGCGATCCTTCAGTTCCTGGCAATATCCGACGTACGAGTTCCGCAGCTCCTCCCACGCCTGACGGACCTGGTCCGCCGTCATCTGGATGTCCGTCGAAACGTTGAACTTGCCATCCACGAGCGACTGGTCGAGCATCGCGGCAAGAGCCTGGTTGCTCTGGGCCAGCAATTCCACGTCCTTGAGCAGTTGGTCGGTGCTGACGGCCAGCCCGCGGCTAGCCTGAGCGTCGGGAGCTCGCAGCACCCACGCCGCGAGGTGCGGCAAGCCGTTCCAGACCGTATCCCGCAACTCCAGGAAACCCGCGACCTGCTGCGCACGCCCAATCGCCTGACGGTAGGTATCGGCCGCCGGCGAGCCCGTCGTGCTGGTTGCCACGTCGCAAAACAACCGATCCTCGGCGACGCGACGGGCCACATCCCCCTCATTCACAAGCGATTGAATCCAGTAATGGACGCGCTCATCGCCGGGCGCCGCGGCCTGCTCGGCGAGAGCTCGCGCCACAAGGCTGTTGCGAATCCCCGACCGCTGAACATCACTGAAGTCCGCTGTGTTGGGAGGCACATCGAGGTAGCGGTCGAGCATCCGCAGATAGAGGATTTCGACGAGATCGGGAAGCGGCTGATTCTTCTGACCGCGCCGGCCCTGCGACTCGTCGATCAGCTGCAACGCATCCCGCAAATGCGTACGCAGCAGTCGCGTCTGGCCACCCAGGAAACGCCACGCCACTTCCGCGGCCGTCGCATAGCGCAGCGCGGGAGGGAGCGGCTCGTCTTTCTTCAGTGGCGGTCGCCCGCCAACTGCCTGCCACCGTGTCAGCTCAGATGCCGCTTGCTCGTCCACGGCTGGTGCACCCGTCAACTGCCGATGCAACGGCATCGAAAACGCGTCGACCCGCACGGGTCCGGCCCCGCCCCCCTCGGTGTCGAACAGGACGCGCACTCGATCTTCCATCGCCGTCAGTTCGCCCACGTAGGCCTTCCCCGCCAACAGCAATCGCTCCATGCGCAACAGATACTGCTGGATCTTCGATACTCGTATCGGATCCTGTCGTAGCAGGTGCTGGTCCTGAATCGAGGCTTGCAAGCGGCGCCAGTAGTCGTGTATCCGCTCCCACTTGCTCGCTAACTGCGTGCGATCCGCCTGGCTAGTCGCCGCCGGAGATACCGCTCCGCCGCTGTACGCGATCGCGAAGTCCTGCTCCGGTGGGACTTGGGTCAACAACACGGGCAGCTGAATCACCCGCTGCTCTCCATCCCCCGCGTATTTCGCCACCTCGGCCCCGACGTATTCGGCCAGTTCCCGCAGCGTGATCCGCCGATTATCCGGACTGGCCTCCCCCTGCAGACCACGACTGACGAAATGGCCAAACAACGACGCTCCCAGTTCCGGAGCGATCAGCGAACGCTGTCCCGCGGCGCTGGCATTCAGGACATACAAGTTGGCGATCTTGAGCTCGTCCAACAGCCCGGCGAGTTGGTCAGTGAAACCGTTATACAACACACCCATCGACCACTCGTCATCCAACCGGGTCGCGTCGAGCATCAGGACTTTGCGGACATCCGGCCGGACCCGGAACACATCCAGCACATCCCGCATTCGCAGCCAGGTCGTAGGATCATGAGCCTGGGCATCGCTCAGCAACAGGCAGGCCTCGCCCGAGCCATCGACGACGCCGTGCGCGCTCAAATAGATCAGGATCACATCCTTACCAGGACCTCCCGGCGTGGCCGATGCCAATCGGGACTTCAAGTGGTCCAGAAAACCGGAGCGACGGATGCTGGATTCTGGCGGAGGCGCGAGCAAGAGGAGGTTATCGCGGTTCGTATCCTGTAGCCGCTCGACGTCCTCTTGGGCAAAACTGTTCGGCGGCAAGGGAAACGAGTAAGCCGTAACGCCCATCACCAGGAAGGGTGTCGCCGGCGGGACCAGAAACACCCACAGGATGAACGCTCCCGTCAGCAAGACGGTCAACAGGCCCAGCACCGCCAATTTGATTCGGTGGCCCGAAGCCGACGATTCGGCTGCCCGCACGCGACGATGCTGCCAGCCCTTTCCCGCACCCCGCGGTGCCGCCTGGGCTGGTGCAGCCGGCTGGCGGGTTCCCCGGCGCCAGCTCGGCTTGGAAGATTGATCCATGACAAGACTCCTCGTCGGCACAGCATATCGCAAATGGGACTGGCGAGGAACTTGACAGCAGCCCGCCGGGCTCCGGCGGTAAGGTCCCACGCGCGGCACAGAACAAATGATCCGTCAGGTCTTGATTCCGGGGTAGCGGAACTCGCAAGAGTTCCGAGACGTACTGGCGATTTCGGGAGTGTTGCCACTTCCGCTACCGACTCTCTGTGCTTGCGCCAAACGACAAAGGCCCCGCAAAGGGGCCTGTCTCCGGCCTCTCCCCTCGACGCGCGGCGCCGAGGGGAGAGGAGCCATGACAACCTGATTCGACTAGCGCACGATCCGGGCGTCGCGGCCGATGCGGGCCAGATTCAAATGTTCCAGCCCCTTGACGGTTGCCGAACCCGGGAAGGATTGCACCACTTCCACGTCGCCGGCGTGCCGAGTCCCGTCCGCCGCGGGGACCAGCACTCGCAGCCGTGCCCCGACGGGCAGCGGCTCCATGCCGGCAGTGAAATGCACGTGAGCCAGATTCCGCCGGCCGTCGATCATCGCCACCGTGCCCTGGGCAGCAGGACTGTCACGTCCCGCAGTCGGGGCACTCGAGAACGAGGTGGTCTTCATCCGGGCAGTGCGGCGGCTGGACCGCGGTGCATCGCTTGCCGGCGTGGAAATATCCGCAGCGGGCCCCGAAGCCGGGGTGAACGCCTCGGCAGGACGGCTCGGCTCGGCAGGCGTCGGGGCCGCCGCCGTCTCGTTACGGGATGGCGAAGTCGACTCCTTGGCAGCCGGAGCCACTTCGGGGGCCAGTGCCGGCGGTTGAGGCGGGTTGGACCACATCGCGGCCGCCTGGTCCAGCAAACTGGCTTCGCGGAGGAAATTGTTCGGATCAACCGTCGGCGTTACTTGGGCCGAAGCATCGGGCACGACCGGCGGCGGGGGTGCCGCATCCAGGGGCGCTGGCACTCCTTCGACAGGCGGAGGCTGATCGACACCTTCCACTGGCGTCGGCTCGACCGGTGTCGTGACCGGCAGGCGTCCCGGACAGCAAACTCCCAAGGCTTCGATGGCCGCTTCACGGACACGTTCCGACGGTTCGACGTGGCAGCCCAAGTCGTCCAACTCGTAGGCGATCTTGTACAGCTGAGCGGTGACCTTCTCGTTACAGCAACTGCGCTGCTTGCACGTGGCACATCGCTCACTCGAGGCCGCGACGGAGATCGCTCGGACCGCTTCCAACCGCACGTCCTCGGTGCAGTCTTCCATGGCCGCCAGCAATGCTTTCGTTACTTTCTCGTCCTTGTCATAGCAACCGCAGCCGATCGTCGCCAGATACTTGATAGCCTTGATTTTCTGAGGCTTCAGGTCTTCAGCCTGTTTAATCTCGGCGGCCGCTTTAATGGCCGGGACATCGGACTTGAGGTTCGCCGGGTCGGCGATCTTCAGCAACGGCGGCTTTTTTTCCAGCCCGGGCAGATTCCCGCGCCGATTGAAAGTATTCGCGTGGATCTTGTTCAGCGCCTGCGGGATGCCCAGGAAGTTCCAGATCGTGGGCGTCGGAGGCGGAGGTGGCGGTGCCTGGGCCGACGCGTAGGCACTATACCACGCCATTAAGATGGCGATGGACGAGACGCAGAGCTTCCAACGACGCATGTTAAAATCCCTCCGTGGCTGCCGCGAGTTGTTCGGGCAGATATGACCATCGGCAGATATGCATCCAGGTTGAAAGGATCCTGATCGAGCTGGAACAGCCGTCAGATCGCTTACACCGGGTATAACGCGCACAGGCGGACTTTTCGTCACAAGCTGCTCGGGACGGGAATGGAAGCAGGTAGTATGAACGTCGGGACCGTTACAGTCCGATAAACCGAAAAGGTTTGACCGGATTCATGGGGGTGGTCAGTTAAGAGGACTTCGATGGTGTGGGGCGGCTCGAATGGCGGCGCCGACCGGGGATTTCGTTGCACACCAATCGGCGGCGCAGCCATTTACTCTTCGGTGTTTTCCTCAGCCTCCGAATTTTCCCAAACCACCAAAGGAGATCCTGGACAGGGGGGGGTTTCGAGGTGAGGCAGAATTCTCTCGGCGACCAACTTTTTGGCGCTTCGTGAAATGTCCAATTGGAGTAGACTGCCGCTTCGCGCACGCCGTTGCGCGAGGCTGGATGCACCTGAAGGAATTTGTCGATGGACCGACAAGAGCTGCTCGCCGTGTTTCGCGCCATGGTCACGGCGCGGGACATCGAGCACGTGGAGCAGGAATTGACCGCCCGAGGCGAGGCTTTCTTTTGTCTTTCCGCTGCGGGACATGACGCGATTGCTGCGTTGGCGCCGCATCTGACGCCCCAGGACTGGCTGCACTGTCACTATCGCGATCGCTCGCTGCTGTTGGCGCGGGGGCTGCCTGCGAAGGCATTTTTCGACAACCTGTTGTGCAAGCACGACTCGTCGTCCCGTGGCCGGCAGATGAGTCCGTTCTACAGCGATCCGCAGTTGAAGATACTCAGCATGGTCACGCCGACGGGCAACAATGCGTTGCAGGCGGTAGGCGTGGCGGCAGCGGTCCAGGCCAGTGAGGACCGGCCGCTGGTGTATTGCGGAGTGGGAGATGGGACGACGCAGCAGGGCGAGTTTCTGGAAGCCGTTGCGGAGGCGGTCCGATGCCATGTGCCGGTGCTGTTCGTCGTCCAGGATAACGGTCTGGCGATCTCGACGCACACTCGGAGTCGCACCTTTTTCTCACTGCCGGGTGGCAAGGCGGCGGAGTTGTTCGGTCTGCCAATCCAATATCTGAATGGCCGCGAGGTGGTTGATGTCGGGCGCGCTTTCGCCGAGATTGTGGCGGGGATGCGAGCCGACCGCGGACCGCGGCTGGTGATCCTGGAAGTCGAACGGCTGGGCAGCCACACGAACGCGGACGACCAGCGGGTATATCGGGCGGCAGAGGAACTGGAGCGGGTGGCATTAACAGGCGATCCGCTGCAGAGGCTGGAACAGTATCTGCTGTCGCAGGGGGTTCCCGAGCAGGAATTGTTGACGGTGCGAGCGAAGGCTGCTCAGGAAGTGGCAGCCGCCCTGGCGGCGGCCACGGCCGGCCCCGAACCGACTCCTGTCTTCGATGCCAAGCGAAAGTTGCCGGTGGAGCTGACGCATCCATCGCGCGAGCGGCGGGGACTACGGGGTGTCGCGACCGTGACGATGCGCGATGCCATGCGAGCGGTGCTGCGAGCACAGCTGGGCGGCGATCCGCGGGTGTTCCTGTACGGCGAAGATATTGAAGATCCCAAGGGGGATGTCTTTGGTGTCACGCGGGGGTTGAGTACGGAGTTCGCTGGGCGTGTCTGCAATTCGCCGCTGGCCGAATCGACCATCGTCGGTTCTTGCATCGGCCGCGCGCTGGCCGGGCAGCGGCCGGTGGCATTCGTCCAGTTTGCTGATTTCTTGCCCGTGGTGCACAACCAGATTGCCTCGGAGCTGGCGACAATTTTCTGGCGGACGGACGGTTCCTGGCAGGCGCCCGTCGTGATTCTGAGTCCCTGTGGTGCATACCGCCCTGGGCTGGGGCCGTTTCACGCACAGACGATGGATGGCACGCTGGTCCACACGCCGGGGCTGGACGTCGTCATGCCGTCGACCGCGTGCGACGCGGCCGGGTTGCTCAATGCGGCTTTCCAGTCCCAGCGTCCCACGCTGTTCCTGTATCCCAAGGCGTTATTAAACGACCCGGCGCGGGCCACTTCACCCGATGTGGCGGATCAGTTCGTGCCGATCGGTGTCGCGCGCAAGTTGCGTACTGGGCGGGACATCACGCTCGTCGGCTGGGGCAACACCGTTGCCCTGTGTGAACGCGCGGCGGCGGTACTGGAAACGGCGGGCGTCGAATGCGATGTGATCGATCTGCGTTCGCTGTCTCCGTGGGATGAGCAGACGGTGCTGGCCTCGGCCGAAAAAACCGCGCGCCTCGTAGTCGTTCACGAGGACAATCATACGTGTGGGCTCGGCGGTGAGATCATGGCGACCATCGCGGAAAAGGCTCGGCTGCCGGTGGCCATGCGGCGCGTGACCCGCCCCGACACCTATGTCCCGTTCCATTTCGGCAACCAGCTCGACGTGATGCCGTCTTTCAAGCGCGTGTTGGACACGGCCGCCGATCTCCTCGGGTTCGATCTGACTTGGGAGAAGGCCCCCGAGCTCGACGAACACCTGGTCGTCGTCAAGGCGATCGGGTCGGCGCCCTCCGACGAGACGGTGATCCTCGCAGAATTGCACGTCCATGTCGGCGACGTGGTACGGGCCGGCGATGTGCTGGCCTCGGTCGAAGCCTCGAAGTCCGTCTTTGATATTTCCTGCCCGGTAGACGGCTACGTACAACAGTTGTTCGCGGCCGAGGGCGAGACGGTCGTCGTCGGCCGACCCCTGGCCCACATCCATGTGGGGCAGCCCGTGGCGCGGCGGAAATCAACGATGCAGGAAGAACCCGGCGAACCGGTGCTCGTGCGGCGACGCGAAGCAGCGACCTTGCCGCTGCCGCGCCGTTCGCACCGTCCCCGTTCATTCGACGTCGGCATCTCGCGCGTCGACGGGGTAACGGGCAGCCGGATCGTCACGAATCAGGAGATCTTGACGGCAACCGCCGGGATGACCGACGAGGACGTCGTACGCCTGACCGGCATCCACTCGCGGCACTGGATCGGCGGGCGGGAGACGGCGGTCAGCCTCGGCGTTCAAGCGGCAGAGCGTCTGTTCGAGCGGGAAGGCCTGACCGTCGACGACATCAGCTTGCTGATCTGCAGCACGACTAGTCCCCTTTCGGTCACTCCGTCCACGGCGTGCCAGGTGCTGAATGGCCTGGCCAACGGGCACACCGCCCCGATGATTCAGGCGTACGACATCAACGCCGCATGCAGCGGTTATTTGTATGCGTTGCAGGCGGGTTACGACTACCTGCAGAGCACGCCGGACGGACGCGTGCTGGTGGTGACCACGGAAGTACTCTCACCTTTGATCAATCCGGACGACCTGGACACGGCAATCCTGTTCGGCGATGCCGCATCGGCCACGATCTTGTACGGAGAAGAACACTTCGCTCGCTGCAAGGGGAAGC
>JBFWYF010000032.1:0-19105 GCA_050186685.1 Pirellulaceae bacterium | reverse complement strand
GCTGCGGCCCGGTCAACGCGGGCATTCGCCAACAAGCCCAACAGAAGTAAGGCAACCTATGCTGAAACACTCGGCGATGCTCACGGTGACTCTATTGGGCAGTCTGTTACCCGTTCCGTCCTTCGCAGACACCCCGACCAACTTGCCCCGTATGTATTTTGCTGACACCGTCAGCGGCAGGCCGTTTTCGAAGGATCCGGCTGTCGTGAAATTCAAGGGTAAATATTGGCTTTATTACTCCGTGCCGCCTTACGAGGGCAAGCCGACCGAAGGCTGGTCAATCGGTGTAGCGACCAGTCAGAATCTGGTGGATTGGACGAAAGCCGGGGAACTACGCAACACCGGCGAGGCTGAGGCCCAGGGCTTCACTGCTCCCGGGGCCATTGTGCTTCGCGGAAGCGTCCATCTGTTCTATCAAACCTACGGAAATGGCGAACGTGATGCGATTTGTCACGCGTGGTCGGAAGATGGACTGCACTTTACGCGGAATCCAACGAATCCGGTTTTCCACCCCACGGGTGACTGGAATGTTGGCCGAGCTATCGATGCGGATGTCATTCCGCACGGTGACAGGCTGCTCATGTATTGGGCAACACGTGATCCGAATATGAAGATTCAAATGCAAGGCGTGGCCGCAGCGCCACTCGACAGTGACTTCTCGCGCAACAAGTGGACACAGCTCAATACGAACGGTCCGATCCTCGCACCGACCGTTGCCACGGACTTGGATGCCCAGGGTCTGGACCTGGCTTGGGAGAAACGCTGTGTCGAAGCCGCGGCCATGGCCCGACACGACGGCCGGCTCTACATGTTCTATGCCGGAGGTTATAACAACGATCCACAACAGATCGGTGTGGCAGTCAGCGATGATGGCGTGCGGTTCAGGCGGCTGTCCGACAAGCCCTTCCTGCCGAATGGAATGCTCGGTAGCTGGAATTCGAGCGAATCAGGTCACCCCTACCTGTTCCAAGACGAAGACGGGCAGGATTACCTGTTCTATCAAGGGAACAACACAAACGGAAAAACATGGTACTTGTCCGTGGTGCCCATCGACTGGAGAGACGGCCGGCCGATCTTAGCGCCAGAAAAGCTCTCGCAGCGGTGACGCGGTCCCACTGGTCTCGCCCGAACAACCGACGAACCAGGCGTTGAAGGCGCGCGGGCGGTCACGCCGGTCCGGAGAACGCAGTCCAGCGCTCCCGCCGCGTCAACTTGGTCGTTCGCCCCGCGACGACAGTCATCAACGACTTTACGTCTGGTACAAATTCAACTTCTGACTCAAATAAACGGTTCGGATGCTTGTGGAGCAGGTAGCCCAATTCGTTCGCCGGTCGATACGTTGTCGTAATGGTCAGCAGCATCCTGGGTGGCTCCCCTCGGCGGCACGCCGTTCCGGACAAGACATCGTACGCCCCGGCCAGGTTCGTCATTGCCAGTGCTGCATCGATGGTCCCTTGTCGTCGTGGCATTGACCCCGGCGTCGAATTCGAGGTCAATGAGGGCTTCGCATCTTGTGACGAATCACGCGCATCTCGGCACAGGACGCGGCGAAAACTCGTTCAAGGTACCGGATACTAACGCGATGCAATACGTGTACGGACCCGTGTTGTCGCGCCGCCTGGGCCAGTCGCTGGGCGTCGATCCCGTTCCCTTCAAGACCTGCAACTGGAACTGCGTCTACTGCCAGCTCGGCAGGACGTCGCCACCCGTCGCCGAGCGGCAGTACTTTGTCCCCGTCGATGATGTCGTTGCGGATGTCGCGCGGGTTCTGCAACAACCCACCCCGCCCGCCATCGACTGGATCACCTTCGCGGGCTCCGGCGAGCCCACGTTGCACGCCGGCCTCGGTCAAATACTACGCGACTTGAAGGCACTGACACCGTTGCCGATCGCGGTGATCACGAACGGTTCGCTGTTGTACCGGGCCGACGTCCGGGACGAGTTGCGGGTGGCGGATGCGGTTATGCCATCGGTGGACGCCGGCAGCGAGCGGCTGTATCGCCAGATCACGCGGCCGGTCCAGTCCCTGGATTTCGATGAATTTATTGCCGGCATCGTGGCATTTCGGGAGCAGTATCGCGGCCAGCTGTGGGTCGAAGTGATGCTGGTTCAAGGACTGAACGACTCCGCAGCCGCGCTCCGCGACCTCGCCCAGGTACTGCGGCGGATCCGGCCTGACGCAATTCATTTGAACTCGCCCGTCCGGCCGCCGTGCGAGCCTTGGGTTCAACCGGTCGACGAAGCGGGCCTGGCCCGCGCGCAAGAACTCCTCGGCACGGCGGCCACCGTAGTGTCTCCAGCAGCGGGTCGGTACCAGCTGGCCGCTGGGGACGACATCCTGGAAGCCATCCTGGCGGCGATCGCACGGCATCCGACACGTGAGCAGGAGTTGATCGAGGCCCTGCGCCCCCGCGATCTCGCGGAGATCGAGGAAGCCCTGGCCGACCTCGCGCGGAGTGGCCGAGCCCAGCTCGTCGAGCGTGACGGTCATCGCTTCTGGAGTGGCGCCGAAGCACGCTATGTGGCCGAGCGGCTGGCCCGCTGCCAAAACCGTTCCCCACCGGAGCGAACGCGGGCAGCGCCGCCTTCGCCTTGAACGCGACACTGCGACAGTGCATAGCTTGATACAGGGCGTGATTGGTCGCGGCGTAATAGCTCGACTTGGACCTGTCTGGCATGCTGCGCGATCCGGAGGTCTCCCGCAGAGGCCGCCGAGGATGCCGCTCAGGCCCCTGCCTCACTCCGCGGTGGTGTGGCACTGGCTCCGCCAGTGTGTCCTCAGCTCCCAGTGGTTGGCCCTGTGCCAGGGAAGCACTGGCCAAGTCAGTGTCACACTGACGTATTTGGCCGATTGTCTTCGCCTGGCGTCTCATCTGGCGAAATATCAATTAGGTCTAGTGCTGAACACAGCTCTCGCTTCGGCAATTGACATATGAAAAGTACTGAGAGACCTGTAGCCATCCCCAGCACCAAAGAAGATTCGCCTCGCCCAACGAGGGGTCCGACGAGCATGATGTCGCGTAGTATCGATGATATGTCGATTGCTTGGCCGAGCAGCCATCCAACAACAATGCCGAAACCAAACCGTAGCCACCACGGCACTCGGCAAAAACGTGAAAACGTCATGTTGCTATCCTGCGGCCGCTCTTAAAAAGGCTTCGCGGAGGTGTGGCACTGGCTCCGCCAGTGTCTTCAGCTCCGAGTGGTTGGCCCTGTGCGAAGGAAGCACTGGTCAAGCCAGTGCCACATCCGCCGAGCGCTGCAAGTTTTTCTCCGCGAGCGGAAATGTCTATGATGACTGCATGGACGAGTTCACCTTGCATCCGGTAGTCCGTCGCTGGTTCGAAGATCGCTTTGGCAGCCCCACCGAGCCGCAACGTCGCGGCTGGCCGCACATTGCCGCCGGGCGGCACACGCTGATCGCAGCTCCCACGGGGTCGGGCAAGACGCTGGCAGCCTTCCTCATCTGTCTCGACCAGCTGTGGAAGGATGCCATCGCGGGAAAGCTCGCAGACTCCGTGCAGGTCGTCTATGTGTCGCCGCTCAAGGCGTTGAGCAACGATATCGAGCGGAACCTGCAGCGTCCGCTGGCCGAGTTGACGCAGCTGGCGGCCAGCATGGATCAACCGGTTCCGGAGATCCGGGCCGCCGTGCGCACAGGCGATACCCCCGCAGCGCAGCGACAATCGATGCTGCGCCGACCGCCTCATATCCTGGTCACGACGCCCGAATCGCTGTACATCCTGCTGACGTCGGCCAAAAGCCGAGAGGTTCTCCGCAGCACGCGCACCGTGATCGTCGACGAGATCCACGCGCTCGCGCGCGACAAGCGTGGTTCCCATCTGGCGTTGACCCTCGAGCGGCTCGCGGCGATCTGCCCCCGCCCGCCGGTCCGCATCGGGCTGTCGGCGACTCAGCGTCCGATCGACGAAATATCACGGTTTCTGGTAGGGACCGATGGCCGGGCGGAGGAGGGGGCAGCGGACCGTGTCGAGGTAGTGGACGCCGGCCACGTCCGGACGCTCGATCTGGGACTCGTCACACCCCGTACCGAGTTGTCGGCTGTCTGCAGCCACGAGCAGTGGGGCGAGGTCTATGAGCAGTTAAGCGAGTTGATCTCGCGACATCGCAGCACGCTGATCTTCGTAAATACGCGCCGCCTCGCCGAGCGCGTGGGGCATCATCTGCGCGAGGCGCTGGGCGCGGACGCGGTCGCGAGCCACCACGGCAGCCTCTCGCGGGAAATCCGGCTTTCGGCGGAACAGCGGCTGAAGCATGGCAAGCTGAAGGCCATCGTCGCGACGTCGTCGCTGGAGATGGGTATTGACATCGGCTACATCGATCTTGTCTGCCAGATCGGGTCGCCCCGGTCGATCGCGGCGTTTCTGCAGCGCGTAGGGCGGGCGGGTCACTCGCTGGGAGCGATCCCCCGGGGCCGGCTCTTTCCGCTGACGCGGGACGAGTTGCTGGAATGCGTGGCGCTGATCCGGGCTGTCCGCCACCGGCGGCTCGACCAGATCGAGATCCCTGTCGCGCCGCTCGATATCCTGGCGCAGCAGATCGTTGCGGCCGTCGCGTGTGATGACTGGCCCGAAGACGATCTCTATCAGCTTTGCCGCCGGGCCTGGCCTTTTCGCCATCTGGCGCGCGACGAGTTCGAGCAGATGCTCGCCATGCTCAGCGAGGGGCTCACGCGGCAGAATCGGCGGGGCATTTATCTGCATCGGGATCGCATCCACGGCATCGTGCGAGCTCGCCGAGGTGCACGGCTGGCGGCGATCACTTCGGGTGGCGCGATTCCCGATGCCGCCGAGTATCGCGTCGTCGCGGAACCCGACGGTACGGTCGTCGGCAAAGTCGACGAGGATTTTGCCATCGAAAGCATGGCTGGCGACGTGTTCTTGTTGGGCAACACGTCGTGGCGAGTGCGGCACGTGCGCGCCGGAGACGTCGTGGTCTCCGATGCCGAGGGAGCACCGCCCAGCATTCCGTTCTGGTTCGGTGAGGGGCCGGGTCGCACGATCGAACTGTCGGAAGAAGTCTCACGGCTGCGGCAGGACATTGCCGAGTGGCTGGGCCGGGGCGAATCGGCCGCCGCCATTCACCAGCGTCTGGCCGAGGAAGGGGGAGCCGACCAGCCCACGGCAGACCAGGCCGTGCGATACGTCGAAGCACAGGTCGCGGCGCTGGGGCTCGTCCCCACAGGCACCCAGATCGTGTTCGAGCGGTTCTTCGACGAGTCCGGCGGCATGCAGCTGGTCATCCATGCGCCTCTCGGACAGCGGATCAATCGGGCCTGGGGACTCGCGCTGCGCAAGCGGTTCTGCCGCAGCTTCGATTTCGAGTTACAGGCGGCGGCCACGGACAACGGCGTCCTGTTGTCGTTGTCGCCTCAGCACAGCTTTGCCATCGAGTCCCTGTTCAAAATGCTCGGACCTCATAATGGTCGGCACCTGCTGGAGCAGGCCGTGCTCGCTCAGCCGATGTTCCAGGTCCGCTGGCGGTGGAATGTGACGCGGGCGCTCGCCGTGCTCCGACAGCAGAACGGCCGCCGGGTGCCGCCCCACATGCTGCGCTTCCGCTCGGACGATCTCCTGGCGGCAGCTTTTCCAGAGACCGTCGGGTGTCTGGAGAACCACCACGGCGACGTCGAGATTCCCGACCATCCGCTCGTCCGCCAGACGATGCACGATTGCCTGCACGAGGCCATGGACGTGCGGCGCTGGCTGGAGTTGCTTGCCGCCGTGCGCGACGGCGCGGTCCAGTTGATTGCGTGCGACACGCGGGAACCGTCCCCCTTCTGCCACGAGATCTTGAACGCCAATCCGTATGCGTTCCTGGACGGAGCACCGCTCGAAGAGCGCCGCACCCGTGCCGTTTCGGCGCGGCGTACGTTCACTGCTGAAGAGATTCGCGACCTCGCCACGCTCGACCCGGCTGCGATCGCCCAGGTACGGGACGAGGCCTGGCCGACGGTGCGGGATGCCGAAGAGCTGCACGACGTATTGCAGAGGTTGGTGGTTGTTTTCGCCGCCGAGGGTGCCGGCTGGGGCGAGTGGCTGGCAGAACTCGCAGCGGTGGGCCGGGCGGTTCGTGTCCAGGATGTGGGAGATGCCAGCTGCTGGATCGCAGCGGAACGGTGGCCCGTAATCCGGGCTCTGTATCCTGCGGCGACCACCGGGACACCGGTGCAATTGCCGCCGGCGTTGAACGGCGAGCTGGACGCGACCGCAGCGATTGTCGAGCTGGTTCTGGGTCGGATTTCGGTCAGCGGCCCCGTGGCGGCAGGCGACCTGGCTCGCGATTTCGGTTTACCCGAGAGCCAGGTTTTCGCCGCGTTGGAAGCGATCGAAGCCCAGGGGAACGTGCTGCGCGGAAGCTTTCGGTCGGGCCTCGGACGCCGCGGAACGTCCACGGAAACGGAGTGGTGCGACCGGCGGCTGCTCGCCCGGATCCACCGCGCCACCCTGGCTGGATTACGGGAACGGATCCGTCCGGTCGAACCTGTCGATTACCTCCGCTTTCTGGCTCGGCACCAGCGCGTCGTACCCGACCACCAGTGGTCGCAGGCGTTGGGAGTGCGCGAGGCGACGGGCTTGCTGGAGGGGTGGGAGGCGCCTGCCGGCTGCTGGGAGCGTTGGCTGCTGCCGGCCCGTGTGGCGGCATATGATCCGCAATGGCTCGACCACGTGTTCCTGTCCGGGGAGGTGGTCTGGGGGCGATTGCAGCCGCCGCGACGCGAAGAGCGGGACGGTCAAACGGCGGCGGCCCTGACGCGGGTCGTCCCCATTTCGCTTGTGTTGCGTGAAGATCTGCCCTGGTTGACCGAACCGGCGGACGACTCCCACATGCCACGCCTGCGCGGAGCGGCCGCACAGGTGCTGGAGGCGTTGAAACAGCGGGGAGCCCTGTTCCTACAGGACCTCAAGCAGCTTACCGGTTTGTTGCCGGGCCATCTGGACGATGCGTTGCGGGAACTGGCGGCCAGCGGGCTGGTCACAAGCGACGGGTTTGCCGCGGTGAGGGCCTTTGTCGCGGAGAAGACGAGCAGCCGGATTCGGCGCGGGAGTGCTCCAGGTAGTGGAATGTCGGCCCCTTCCGGGCGCTGGACGCTGTTTCCCGGATTCTCGACGACCGTCGATCCCGGCGAGCGGCTGGAGCGCTGGTGCCGCCAGCTGCTGCGACGCTATGGTGTCGTGTTCCGCGACCTGCTCGCTCGGGAGTCCTGCGCTCCGTCGTGGCAGGAGCTGGCCCCGGTACTCCGCAGAATGGAATTGCGCGGAGAGGTGCGCGGCGGGCGGTTCGTCTCGGGCGTCGGCGGCGAGCAGTTTGCCGAAGAAACGGCTGTCGAGCGGTTGCGGGAAGTGCGCGACGCGCCGCTCGAATCGGACTGGTTGTTGCTTTCCGCGGGCGATCCGCTGAATCTCTCCGGAATTGTCGGCGACGGCCCGCGCATTGCGGCAGCGCATCGCAATGCCATGATCCTGTACCGGGGCCGATGTGTCGGCGCACGCCAATCGGGACAGATCGAGTTGTTCCAGACATTCGAGCCGGTGGTACAGGCCGACATGCGGCGAGCACTACAGACGGGCCGCCGGCTGGCAGCCACTGCGGTGCCGGACGAATGGCCGCGAGCTCCCCAGCCGGGCGCTCGGCCTCGCTCGTTGCTGGACACTCCCTCCCGTTCGCTGCGATTGAATTGAGCATGGACGAATGGCGATCGATCCCCGATCTGGACGACACGCTCCGCGCGTCGGTGGAAGCTCGCACTCAGGAGCTAGGGCATTTCCTGTTCGAGCATCTCGAGGAGGAGCAGCCCTCGGTCTTCCAGCGGCGGTGGTGGGACGAGCAGCTGATGAGTCTGGCGATGCAGGACGAAGGGCTCAAGGTCCAGCTGTTTCGCTTCGTCGACGTGCTGCCGATGCTCGCGACGCCGCAGGCCGTCGTCGGGCATCTGCAGGAGTATCTGCACGAGGTCCGCGGACAGCTGCCTGGTACCCTGCGGGCGGCATTAGGAATCGGACGGCGTACCGCGTTGACGCGGTCGGCGATTGCCCGTCTCGCGCGGCTGGCCGCGATGGATATGGCCCGCCGGTTCATCGCAGGAACCACGGCCGCGGAAGTGATCGCTTCCGCGTTGCGGGAACGTGACAAGGATCGTGCATTTACGCTCGATATTCTTGGCGAAGCCGTCACCAGCGATACCGAGGCGGAGGCCTTCTTTCGCTCGTATGTTGATTTGATCGAGCGGGTGGCGCCCACCGTGAACGCCTGGCCGGACCGGTCCTTGGTGGATGGACCCGTTCCGGGCTCCATTCCGCGCTTTAACCTGTCGATCAAGCTGTCGGCACTCGACAGTCACTTCGACGCCATCGATCCCGCGGGCGTGCTGGACCGGGCTGGCGGACGTCTGCGCGAGCTGTTGCGCGTGGCACAGCGCTACGGTGCCTTCATCCATGTCGACATGGAATCGTACGACAAGAAGGACGTGACGATAGCCGTGTTTCGGCACGTGCTTTCCGAGCCGGAGTTCCGCGACCGGGCAGACGTTGGCATCGTGATTCAATGCTACCTGAAGGACGCGGCTCGGGACCTGCACGAGCTGGCGGACTGGGCGGAGCGCCGCGGCGCACCGATCTGGGTACGGCTGGTGAAAGGTGCATACTGGGACTACGAGACCATCCATGCGCGCGCCACGGGCTGGCCAGTGCCGTGCTTTGAGCAGAAATGGCAATCGGACGCGAATTTCGAGCGGGCGACTCGGTTCCTGATGAGCCGGCATGCGTCGATCCGCCCCGCGCTTGGCTCCCACAATATTCGATCCCTGGCGCATGGGCTGGCAGTCGCCGAGGCGCTCGGCGTGCCGCGCGAAGCGTACGAGCTGCAGATGCTGTACGGCATGGCCGACGCCGAGAAGCAGGTCCTGGTGCGCCTGGGTCACCGCCTGCGCATCTACATGCCGTACGGCGAACTGATCCCTGGGATGGCCTACCTGGTCCGCCGCCTGCTGGAGAACACATCGAACAATTCGTTCTTGCGCGCGGGGTTCGTCGAACATCTCGACCGGGCGCGGCTGCTGGCCGCGCCGGGCGGAAAGATGGCCGTAACCTCGTCCGAATCAGGAGCCGCGAAGATGCCTGTCGAATCCGATTCGCGCCCGTCCCCCTGGCCGCCGTTCGCGAATGAGCCGCCCGTCGACTTCGCACGCGAGACAAGTCGGACGCGCATGGAGGCGGCGCTGGCTGATGTGCGGAGGCACATGGGTAAGCACTTTCCCTTGGTGATCGGCGGCCAGCGGGTCGATACCGGCAGCCGCATGTCCTCGTTCGACCCGTCGCTGAAATCGCGGTTGGTCGGAACGGTCGCCGCGGCCGAACGCCCGCATGTCGATGCCGCCGTGCGGGCCGCTTTACAGGCTCAACCCGACTGGGCGCGTCGAGGAGCAAACCGCCGTGGCGAAATGCTGCGGCGTATGGCTACCATCCTTCGCCAGCGACATTTCGAGCTGGCCGCCTGGCAGATCTACGAGTGCGGCAAAGGGTGGCGGGAAGCGACGAACGACGTCTGCGAGGCGATTGACTTCTGCGAGTATTACGCACGGGGCGCCGTCGAGCTCGAAAGGCCGCGCGGCGTGCACTTGCCGGGCGAGGAGAACCAGTTCGAGTACGTCCCGCGCGGCGTGGTAGCCACGATCGCACCATGGAATTTTCCGCTGGCCATCCTCACCGGCATGACCGCCGCCGCCCTGGCCACGGGCAATACGGTCGTGATGAAACCGGCCGAGCAATCGGCGCTGGTCGGGGCGCTGCTGATGGAGGTCGCCGAGCAAGCGGGCATCCCCGACGGTGTCCTGAACTTCCTGCCGGGCGCCGGGGAGGTAGTGGGAGCCGCCTTGGTGGAACACCCCGATGTCGCAGTCATTGCGTTTACCGGGTCGCGGGCCGTCGGCCTGGCCATCAATGCTCGCGCCGCGGAGGTGTCCGGTGGCCAGGCCCCGCTGGTCAAACGCGTGATTGCCGAGATGGGCGGGAAGAACTGCATCATCGTCGATGAGGATGCCGACCTTGACGAAGCCGTCCTGGGTGTCATCCGCAGTGCCTTCGGCTATCAGGGCCAGAAGTGCTCGGCATGCAGCCGCGTCGTGGTACTGCCCGGCGTTCACGACGCATTTCTCCGCCGACTCGTCGATGCGGCCCGGTCTCTGCGCGTCGGCCCGGCCGACTCGCCCGCTACCGACGTCAGCCCCGTGATCAACGAGGAAGCCTGGACCAGGATTCACGAATTTGTATCCGTCGGCCGCGAGGAAGGGAAACAGGTCCTGGCGGCGGACGTCGGCACTCTGGCGGAACAGGGCTATTTCGTCGGTCCGCACATCTTCGTCGATGTGTCGCCCCAGGCACGCATCGCCCAGGAAGAGATCTTCGGTCCGGTGCTCGCCCTCATCCGGGCCTCAGACCTGGACGAGGCCATCCGGATTGCAAACGGCACTCCCTACGCGCTGACCGGCGGCATTTATTCGCGCAACCCCGCTCATGTGGAACGGGCCAAACGGGAGCTGATGGTAGGAAATCTGTACATCAATCGACCCATCACGGGAGCGCTGGTCGGGCGGCAGCCGTTCGGCGGCTTCAAGATGTCCGGCATCGGCAGCCAGGCAGGTGGCCCCGACTATCTCCTGCAGTTCGTATTACCTCGGACGATCTCGGAGAACACGATGCGGCGGGGTTTTGCCCCGGAGACGGACTCAGCGGCTCCCGCATCGGGACGCCTGGAACCGCCGTCGAACTAGGTTGCCGCCGTTTCCGCCCAACAGGCCGCTAACAATCCGCTGTCTGCGAGAGGGGGATGTCGAGCCGGATCAGGACGTTCAGGATCTTGCCCAGGATATCGTCCTGCCGGCGCGTCACCTGCGACGGCGACAATCCGAGCACCCGAGCAACGTCGTCCACCGGACGATCTTCGACGATCCGCAACTGAAACAGCCGCGAATCGGTCCACGTCGCGCCGGCCCTATGCTGGCTCGCCGCCGGTTCCCCGGCAGCAGTTCCTCCAGCTGGTCGGCCCGCCGCAGTTTCCGTCGCGGCGACAGCGACTGCCCGTGCCCTGTCACGAGCTAATTGCGTCAGCCAGTGGAGAAAATAGTCGTACGACACATGGGGGCGCAGCTTAGGCAATTCCAGGAGAATCCCAGCCCAAATGCGTTCGACGGCGCCAAGCGCCTCGCTGCCCGACAGTCCCTGCCGAGTGACCATGACGCGGATGAGTGGCTCGTGCGTCTGGTAGAACTGGCGCCACGCCTCGACAAGATCCCGGCGGCAATCCTCACCCTGCAGACGGTGGCGAACGTAGCACTGTGTCTTGGTGAACGTCTGGTACCACGTATGGACGTCCCAGTTCATCGTGTCTGGTCCCCGATCATGACAGCTAAGAATGGAGTCCGGCTGACCACTCGCCGCCCGCCCACGACCGTTCCCATCGTACCCTCCTTCGGGGTACTGTCAATCCCAACGCCAGGATGTGCGCCTCGTCTCGCGAAGGATCTCCCAGATGGAATGCCGGTCGGCGGCAGACAGTTGTCGGAATTTGTCTGACTGATCCATGCCCAACAGCACTTCCCGCAGTCGGCGCAAGAGAGGTTCCTGGATCTCGGCGGGAAGCTCGGTGAAAGCCTCCGAGTAAATCAGCGGGCTGCAGGGATGCTTGAACAGCCGCCGACTCAAGTCGAGGTCGCGAAGCGAGCGTCCTTGGGAATCGCGCCGCCCCGCCGCTTCGTATTCGGCGGCAAAAGGTGACGTCCCTTCGATCCGGCCCGCCAGCGTCGACTCGCCGACCATCAGCAGAGCTTCGAGCAGCCTTTCGACTGCGACCTGCATCCGAGGCGAATTCAGCGCACGCGACTTCCCGGACTTCGGCGGTCCCATCCCGGCGTGCTCCTCGACTTCCGCCAACGCCTCCCGCGCGGCCAATGACGCACTAGCCAGGCAATTGTGAACCAGGACCTGATGTTCCAGAACCATCAGCGCGACGATGTCGCTATGCGGTGTCAGGTACGGTGATGTGTCGACATGGCGGGAGAGTGAGGTGATGTTCATTCCGGACGTGTTGTCAGCGGGCGGACCACGAAAATCGTCCGCAACGGTCAAGTTGCCCAGGTGCCGCTGCGATCCGTGCGTTCCGGTCACGTACCAACCGCCCCATCGTTCGGCGAGCGGAGTAGTGTGATTGACGAAGCGGCTTCCTGAGGAAACCACCGGATGCCCCTCTCGATCGACGTACAAAGAACGCGCCAGATGTCCCGGCACACCCTCCGTCCGATTCGTACGGTGACAAACGAGGCAGCTATCCATGCGGTGAACAAAGGTCGGCGTGCCCGCAGCGCGCGTCTGGTCCAGCGTGTAGAAGACGGTTCCCAGGCGCGCATCGACGGCGGAAATCTCGAGCACTTCACCGCCCACACAATAGCCGACGTAGACGTCGTCGCCGAAGTAGATGGCTCGCGGCGTTTGCGGCGAGATGCGACGCTGCTGAAGACTGGTCTTCGAGAAAACCAGCGTCTGGGACGAAACCGGGATCTTCAATTCCGCCAGGACAGACTGGAGATAGCCCGCGCCGTCGTCGAAGGCCAGTGCCGTGTCGCCCCTATCCAACCGCGTTTGCAGACGGCTCACTCGGTTCTTCGGCGCCGTCGCACCGTATCGACTCGGCGGGCCTTCGACAGGGACCTGACCGCAGAGGACCACCGGTCCGACCAAGAGCGTTGCCCAGGCAAGGTGTCGCAGCTGCCGATCTCGCATCGTTTGCTCGTGTTCCCGAAGGTCCAGGTTCCTGTGCCGTTTCCACTTCACAAGTTTTGCGGTGGGACAGGTCGTTTAGCACGTGGCCGGAGGCGAGGTAGCTCCGTTCGCCGCAACGGGGGTCGTTCGCTCGCGTCTCGCCTCCGTCGCTGGCTGAATTGCGGGGGGAGGATGCGTAGGCCAGCCGTTGTTTCACCACAGCATGCGACGGAGCTCCGCCAATGCAACCAACTCCTCCAGCTGCGGGCTAAACAGTTTCCGCGAAGCTCACGACCAGAATACCTGTTGAATTATTTACATCAAGGTGTAAGAATCGTTTCCTCGGCTCGTCCAATAAGCAACGTGCCATGCTTTTTCCGCCCCCGTTGGGGAGTGGGATCAAGCCAAGGCTGCAGGTATGTCCTGGGGGAACCTGGGGGGGACGGGGCAAACGTCGGAGAGGCAATATGCTGCCGAAGACAGCGGAGTACGCGTTGCGGGCGGTGGCGTGTCTGGCCCAGCATTCGGATGAGTTATTGGTGGCTGATGTCCTGGCGGAGCGGACGCAAGTGCCCCGGCGATATCTGCACACGGTGCTCCAGGACCTGGTGAAGGTGGGGCTCGTCGACTCATGGACGGGGCCAGGCGGCGGATACTCGCTGGGGCGTGAAGCGAGCGAGATCACGATCCTCGATGTCGTCAATGCGGTAGCGCCACTCGAGCGAATTCGCCACTGTCCGCTGGGGCGGCCCTCCCACACGAAGCTTTGCCCGCTGCATCGGGAACTCGACCGCGCCTACGCCGAAAGCGAACGGGCCTTCGCAAGCGTCACGATCAGCCAACTGCTCGGGCGGCGAGGCGATATCCTTCCCCTGTGCGACGTTCCGGATTCCTGAATTGACGCGCAGGCCGGCCAACCAAAGTGATGAATCCATCCGAAGGAGAACTGCACCATGGGATTGAAGCGGATGAGTTGGTGTTGGTGTTACATCGTGCTTGGTTTGGGCGTCGCGATGAGCTGGGCAGGCAGCCAGACCGACGAGCCGGATGAACCGGCCGAGCGGAAGTCCAACGAATCGACGGTACGCGACAGAGCGAACGCGGTGAGCCCAGACTCGGGGGCGGCGGAGAAAGGCGACGAAGAGGCCATCCCTCGGCTATCGCTGGAGGCGGCCCGCGATCGGGCCCGCTTGATGCACGATATCTACGCCGCCACGCTGGACGCCATCCACCACCGCTACTTCCACGGCGATCGGGCCGTCGTGCCGGCGCGCGCCATGGAAGACGTGTTTCGCGACATGGAATGGCGGACGAACACGAAGTCACGCTGGATCGGCGCCAGCTTTGCCCCCATGAGTATTACGCACGAACCCAAGACCGATTTTGAAAAGGTGGCGGCCCACAAGATCGCCCGGGGTGAGGAAGCGGTCGAGACCATTGAAGAGGGCTACTATCGGCGTGCCGGCAGCATTTCGCTCAACCAGGGTTGCGTGAGCTGCCACGGGGGACTCTTCGCGGCCAATTCGACAACACCGAAATTCGCGGGACTCATCATCAGCATCCCCGTCGACAAACAAGCCCGCCTGGAGGCTGACGACGCATCGAGCGGCCGGCAGAAAGCTTTGCAGTAAAGGAGCAATCGGTAACACAAGCTCGAACAGGCCGGCCTTCCCCAGTTGCCCACCGCCGGTTGCATTGGAAAGCAACTTCGTGATTCGCACCTCGATAGCATCCCCATCACCGGAGATTGACCGCCGTCAGGTGAACAGCATGCCGCAGTATCCCACCACGCGGCTCGTATCGCCGCTCGCGTCGGCCGACGTCGCATAGGCGACGCGTTCCGCCTGCTGCAACCGGCCCAGCTGCCGCAACGTGTCGAGCACGATGACGGCGGGCAACACACCACACATGCTGATGCCGTAGCCCGTGACCGTCTCATAGAGATCCGCCGGGTCAAGCCGTTCGAGGGCCTGCATCGCGATTTCGTCGAGCCGACGGTTCTCGGCATCCGAAGCGTAATGATTCATATCGCTGGAGATGACGAGCAGGATCTTGCGCTCGGGATGACGCCGGAGCACCTCGGCCAAACCCTGAGCAAACTGCCGGCAGCGATTCAGATCCCCCGCGCCGATCACGATGCCCACGACCTTGGTTTGCGGCGCCAGACGCCCCAGAAAAGGGAGCTCGACCTCAATGCCGTGCTCCCGCTGATGGGCCGCCGCGTCGAACTGGAGTCCCGCAATCGCGTCGACCAGCTCCGCGGCCAGGGCTCGATCATTGGGCAGCGACCCGCCGGGCCACGTCCAACGTTCGTGCGGCGCCACGGCCCACTCTAAACCCAGCCGAGTGTGCTTGGGACCAAGGATGATAACCGTGTCCGGGATATCGATTTGCTCCAGGACACGGGCCGCGATCTTGCCGGAATACTTCAGCCCGGCATGGGGCACCATGGCGGCCGCCACCGGGCGGCGCGGTACGCCCATGTCGAGCAAGTCGGTAACCATCCGGTCAAGTTCCTCCGGCTGGTCCGGGTAGAAACTGCCTGCCACGGCTGGGGGTCGATTACCAGAACCGGTCACGCCGACGGGAGCATTCGAAAACTCTACGGCGGGGTCCGTGGACTGGATGGCAAAGCTCAGCAGGTTCGCGGCGGACGGTTGGAAGACACGTGCGAGCTCGGCGGCCCGCGCCAGCAACTGGTCGGGGGACTTGCGGGGATCGTACACCCAGGCTGACTTGGCACCTTCGGCCACCAGCAGCGCCCGTTGCTGCGGATCCACACCCCGCAGATCGGGCTGCTCCACGGTTCCGTGCATGGCTGAGTCGTACAACACGGAAACGGAAAGCCCCAGATTACCGCCCGCCAACGGCAGCTGGCCGGAGCGCAGCGCTCCGGCTGCCGACTCCGTCAGGTGAAACAACGTCGACTGCAGTGGAAGACCTGGCCGCATCGCCAGCCGGAAAAAGTGGATCGGAGCCTGCTCAGTCGCTCGGAGCGTCAGCGTCAGGCCCTGCACCGATCCGTCCGAGACGCCGGGCACGTAGTAGCTGGGCGTGGCACCACGCAACAAGGCGGACAGGTTCGCGGCGCAATGCCGCCCCAGCGTGACGACTTCGGCCGGCGCAAGCCAGGGAGCTGGCGCGACGGGCACGTCGTCGGACGAGGCGAACGGTCCCGGAATCTCGAAGGCTTCAAACGTCTGCACCTGGCTATCCGCCTCCTGCCAGGCGGTGGCCGGAAGTCCCGCCTTGCGACTGACTTGCCGCAGGAATTCTTCTGCCGTGTACCCCTGTTCGCGGGCCACCGCTGGCAACAGCAAGCCGGCGGAGTCGCCTCGCCGGATCTGCACACCATGCCGGCCCACCTCCACTGCGGCCGCACGCTCGCTTCCCACCGCCACCGGCTGGAAGCCGTACAACAGCTGCACGTCCACATCCAGGAACGGGAGCTCCGACACGGAAATCGGGGGAAGACGGTGGTCTTCCAAGGCCGTGCGTACCGCCGATTGACGCAGCGCTTCGACCAGCGGCATGGGGCGGCCCAGACTACCACAGCAGGCGCGCAACCGGCCCTGCCGCTTCAAGGTGACAAATGCTCCCATGACCGTCCGATCGGCGACACCCGCCAGTGTGGCGTCCGCCAGGACCTCTCTCCGGTTCGCCACAGCGGCGGAGATCATCTCGCACGCCGCATGGAAAACCGCCTGCTGTTGGTCCGGATTCAGCTTGGGTCGCTGCGCCTGCAATCGCGCAGCCGCGCTCGCTTGCGACGCCGTCGAACTCATAGAAGGCTCCTCAAGGGATGACGATGCCGGGCGACGGGGCGATTTCGCCGGTGGGGACGGCAAGACGGGCAACGGGTAGGAAGCGACCGCCTCCCGGACGAGCGTCTCGCCCCCCTTCTCCGGGTCGCGGACCGGTGCCTGGAAGTCGGCGATGCGGACGGGTAGACGTTTCCGTCCCCAATCGCCGGGCCGATCCTCGAAGACACCCGCCACCGCGGCGCCACAATGGGCGCAGCGGTTACCGGCCAGATGATACGCACCCAGCTCATACCAGTTGCGCTCGATAACCAGCTGCTGGCAAGCGCCGCAGTAAGTGCTTTGATGGACGACGTCGTTCACGTTCCCGGTGTAGACGTATTTCAGCCCCTGTTGGCAAGCCACCTCGTGGGCCGCCACCAGCGTCTCCGGCGGCGTCGCCGGACGGTCGCGCATTCGGAAGTCCGGATGAAAGGCGGTGAAATGAACCGGAACTTCGTCTCCCACATGCTGGAGAATCCAGTCGCACATCGAGCGGATTTCGTCGAGTGAATCGTTGGCCTGCGGAATCACCAGGTTCGTGATCTCGAACCACACCGGCGTTTCGCGGCGGAGCCACTCGAGCGTCTCCAGCACCGGCTGCAGATGCGAATACGTGACCTTGAAGTAGAACTCTTCGGTGAATGCCTTGAGATCGACGTTGGCCGCATCCATGAACTCGAAGAACGGGGACCGGGCCGCGGGCGAGATGTATCCAGCCGTGACGGCTACGTTCTTGATACCTTGCGCTCGGCAAGCTTTCGCGGTGTCGATGGCATACTCCGCCCAGATCACAGGATCATTGTAGGTGTATGCCACGCTGCGGCACCGGTAGTGGTTCGCCGCCTGCGCAATCGCTTCCGGCAGCGCCAGGTCGCTCAGCCGCTCGACCTCGCGGGATTTCGAGATGTCCCAGTTCTGGCAGAACTTGCACCCGAGGTTGCAGCCGGCGGTGCCGAAGGACAGGATGCTGGTACCCGGCAAAAAGTGGTTCAGCGGCTTCTTCTCGATGGGATCAATACAGAACCCGGTGCTGCGCCCGTAGGTGGTCAGCAGCATCTCGCCGCCGACGTTCTGCCTGACAAAACAGAAACCCCGGTCACCTGGCTTCAAGCTGCATTCGCGCGGACACAGATCGCAAACGAGGCGGCCCTCGGCGTCGACGGCATGCCACCATCCCGCGGCAAAATGGCCGTCCGGCCGCGGCAATGTCTCCGGAGGAAGTCCGATCGAACGTAAGGTCATGACTCAATTCGTGAAACATTACCCCGGCGGGTCTTCGCTCGACCAGCTCGTGGGAGGCGGTGGCGTGCGCGGTGGCTGTTGCTGCTGCATTCGCACCCGCTGTTGAAACTGGACCCACGTCGAGTCCAGCGACTCCAGCAGCCGGGGAATCTGGGGCGAAGACAGGTACACGCGGGCCGATACCGCCGAATGGGGAAACAGGTTGGCGAGAAAATCCAATTTGAATTCCGCGGCCGTATGTCCAATCATGACGCCGTTGGCATAAGCGCCGCTGAGCAGCTGGTCCGGCATCTTCAGTTCGTCGTAGATCTCTTGAGCCGTCTGGGGCTTCCCCGGCGGCGGACTCTTCGGCAGCACGGCGGGCGGGCCGAACCGCTGGGTGTACATCTCCAGGTTCTTGCGCAGCGCCTCGGCGAACTGCGGAAGAGTCCCGTGCGGCATCACCACACGCGCCACGACGCCAGGAGGCCCCCCAATGTGCTGCACGAAATCCAGAATGAACTCGGTAGCCCCCGTCATCACGATCACGCCCGTACTGAAGGCACCGCGTCCCACAGCCTCCGGCACACGTGCGGTGACATGCTGGATTTTTACTGGTTCCGGTTGTCCGCCACTTCCAGGTTGCTCGGGATTTGTCATATTTGCGTTGCTTTGCACCCACTCGCTGGCGAGAACAAGATCCAGGTAGAAGAATTGTACGATGGGAAAGGACCGCCTGTATTCTACACATTCGGTTCGGTCGCGGCGCGCAACTCGCCCCCGCAACCCGCCAAAAACTGAGCCGCGGCATCGTCGATACCGACAACTATGGCATTTTCGACTCAACCGGCCCGCCTCGCTCGGCGAGGCGTGCCGGCCGGACTACGTCGGCGGAGATGGTCTCGGCCAGTCAACAGGTCGTCTCGCGGGTCGGTCCGCTGCAACTCCTCGTAGAGCTCCTGGATCGCCTCCTGGCGGTCACCCGGGTAGGGATGCGTGCGCAGAAACGACGGCATCAACTGGCCGGCCCTATTCCGTTCACCCAAGCGCACAAACAACTCCGCGAGTTCGCGCGGATCGTAATTCGCACGGTAAACCCACGTCGCCCCGTCGCGATCGGCCTCGGCCTCGTCTTCAGGCCGGAACGGCTGCATGAAACCCGACATCAGCAGCGAAGCCGACCGCATCATCTGGTCCCAGTTCATCGCCCTGGGCTCGCGAAATGCCGACTCCAGCCGCTTCGAACGCTGAAGGGGCAGCAGTTGATGCTGGCGGTCGAGATGGGCCAACTCGTGCCCCACCACGCCT
>JBFWYF010000031.1:0-19124 GCA_050186685.1 Pirellulaceae bacterium | reverse complement strand
GCTGTGCGCACGCCAGCCCCAACGCGGCGACCAGAACGACGGTGTTACCCGCCAGCAGAATTCCGGCACACGTCGCGATCGGCCAGACAGCAGCCGCGCCGTCGCGATCCGCCAGCGACGACAAGACGTACCAGGCCGCCGCCGTGCCTGCCGTGAGGATGGCCAGCACAATCAGGGTGGTGGTGAGGGCCGTGACGGTTCGGGGAGATGTCATGCCTGGAATGTGGCGGATGGCTCGGAATGTGTCAATTGCGAGGGATCGCTCGCCAGGGGTGTAATTCTCCACTCGGCCGGTCGCGCACGTTGACGAATGCCCTGGGATGGCCACAATAGAGAGGGCAGGCGAACGCCGGAGACAGGGGCCCGGCGCCGCGTCGCTTGGCGAATGAAAGCCAACTCTCCTTTTCACGAATCCTTCGGCTCCGCCGCCGGATACTTTTCACGACCGGTGGCCGCCAGCGGCGTAGACTTGCAGCACCGGTAGGTCCATCTAACCGGATGGGGAATTCACAAATGGCGGCCAATCGAAGACAGCTATCCCGTGTAGCGCTGGCCCTTGTACTCGCCAGTTGGCCCCAGTTCGGAAGGGGCGCGACCGTTACGCTCAAGTCCGGAGCCCGGTACGAGGGGAACGTTGCGAGGCTGTCCGGCGTCGCCGAAAATCCGCTGTCGCCCTCCAGTAACGTCGAACGGAAACCGGTCGTGGTCTGCGATGACGGAGTCCGCTTCACTTACGTGCCCTACCATCAGGCCGAGGGGTTTGTCGAGACACCGCCGAAGAACCACGAGCGGATTAAGATCCCGCAATTGGTCGCCAGCGGCGGCCGTCGGATCGTGGCCGTCGGCGATCCGCTAAGCATTTCGCCGTTTGACCAGTTTGGCCGGCGCTACTACCAGATGCGAGTGGACGGCGGCCGCACGCTCGATGTGTTCCAGGGCATTACCGAGATCACACCGACGTATACCAAGATTGAAGGCATTCGGTGCGAGAGCCCGTGCGTGTGGGATCTGCGGATTGCGACGAGTTCAATTCCGGCGGCCACCTTGCGGAAAGTGCTGCTGCGTGCTGAAGGGGCGGACGCGAAGAATGCGGATGCTCGGTTGCGGGTCGTGCGGTTGTTTATCCAGGCCGAGATGTATCGCGAGGCACTCGCCGAACTGGACCTGATCCTCAAGGATTTCCCCGACCTGGCACACTTGAAAGATCAGCAGGTGCGGCTCGTGCAGTTGCTGGCGCAGCAGGTTCTCCGCGACATCGAGCTGCGGAGGGACGCGGGCCAGCATCAGCGAGTTATTGCCCTGCTCGAGAATTTTCCGGACCGCGACGTGGCTGCCGAGACGTTGCTCCGAGTGCGGGACATGTTGAAGGATTATGACGACCAGAGACGGCAGTCCGAACAGGTGGTCGCCCATCTCGATAAGCACTTGGCTAGTTTGGCCGATCCCGACCTCAAAACACGCCTCGCACCCGTGAAGGACGAGATCCAGCGGGAGCTCAACATCCACAATCTGAACCGGATGGCGGACTACCTGCGTCTGGCGGACGACGACACCATGGCTACCGACCAGAAACTGTCGCTGGCCATTAGCGGCTGGTTCCTCGGCAGTGGTTCGGGTATTGAGAATCTGGCGGTAGCCAGTTCGCTGATGGAAGTGCGGGAACTGGCGCTGAAGTACTTGCGGAGCGAGCTGGTGCACGAACGGGAAGAGCTGATCTCCCGCATCAAGGGGCTCGAAGGGGGCACCCCGGCCTATGTGGCCAAACTCGTGGCCCACTTGAAGCCCCCGGTCGAGACGCAGGTGGAGCCGGCCGGCGCTCCCGGTCTGTACGAGCTGAAGGTGAAGGGGATCGAGGACCAAGCCGAGTTTACGTATCTCGTGCAGTTGCCGCCGGAATACGATCCGTGGAAGCGGTATCCCTGCGTGGTCACGCTGAACGGCGGCGGCTCGACCGAGCTGCAACAGATCTCCTGGTGGGCCGGGGACTATGTCGAAAAATCGGGCATGCGTACGGGACAAGCGGCGCGGCGAGGTTACGTCGTGATCGCGCCCCGTTGGCAACGCCCTTTGCAGTCTCAATATGAGTACTCACTTCGCGAACATGCCGCCGTGCTGTTCGCGTTGCGCGACGCCATGCAGCGGATCTCGATCGACAGCGATCAAGTATTCCTGAGCGGGCATTTTGCCGGCGGCGACGCGGCGTGGGATATTGCGTTGGCCCATCCCGATTTATGGGCAGGCTGTGTGATGTTCGCCCCGCACGCGGACCGGTATGTCAAGTATTATCGGGACAATGCGCGCACGGTGCCGTTGTACTTTGTGACGGGTGAGAAGGATGTAGGGACCGGCGAGCAGGGAAATTGGCTGGTCGAGAACGGGACGGAGATGGACCGTTACCTGTCCGACACGCGCACGGACTGTACGCTCGTCGTCTATCGGGGGCGTGGCCGCGATCTCGATGGTTTCGCGGATGAAGTCCAGCGCATCTTCGATTGGATGAGTTTGTCCAGCCATCGGCGCAACGCGGCGCCGCAGTCCTTCGAGGTCGTCTCCATGCGCCCGTGGGACAATTACTTCTGGTGGGTGGAATGTGAGGGGTTCCCTGCATCCTCGACGGTTTTACCGCAGGCCTGGCCCCAATCGGGGGCGCGGGCCGCGCAGATCAAGGCGGAAGTCATCGCCAAGAGCGGACGCGTGCAAATCAAGTCCGCCGCCTCCCAGGTGACAGTCTATTTGTCACCTGAGATCGTCGATTTTAGCCGGCCGATTCAGGTGGCGGTCGATGGGCAGGAACTGCGCACCGAACCGCAACCCGATGTGGCCGTCATCCTGGAAGACGCCCGCTCCCGCGCCGACCGGCAGCATCCGTTTTGGACGCAGTTGCAGTGGCCGGAACGCCGCGACCGCTAAGGCTCTCGTTCAGGGCAGCTTCTTCAGCAGACACCCTTCCACCAGCCAGCCATGCTCGTCCGCCCGCACGTAGAAACCAGCGGGCCCCAGGTAGGCTTGCACCTGTTCAAACTCCGGCAGTTTCGAGCCGTCGATCTGTTGCGGCCGCAACGAGTCCTCGTCGTCCGGCGCGAACAGGCCATTCAGCAACTTCGCCAGCAGCGTCTCGGCTTCTGGCATCTTGCCTTGCCGGATCATCTCATACGTGACCCGGTAGGCCTGATCCGATCGCGTGAAGCAACGAAAGGCGTCCTGGTCGGCCCCCAGTTCCTTCAAGGCGGTTTCGACACGTACGAAGTCCTTCGCATCCGACAGCCGTTCGCCCTCTTTGACGCTTTTCAGCATCTCCACGACATAGTCGACATGAGTGCCGATGAGGAACGAGCCGTGGGCGACCGTGACGGCCGCATTCGGACGGAACCGCTTCTCTTCTACGGGCTCCTCGCCGAGGTCTTCGCCCAGTCCCCCCAACACATCGCCTTCGATCTTGATCTGCTCGACCGCGAAGTCCTCCTCCTGCGTCATCTCCCAGATCGTGTGCCCGTCCACGACGATCTTCTTCGCATTCCGGTCGGAACTCATCGTCTTGTTCACCGCCGCCATCACCGCTTCGGGATTCAAGACCTCAATGGCCAGGATGACTCGCTCGCTCTTGGTGGTAATGGGCTCCCGGTAGTCGCTCACGACGGTTAATCGCTGACCCAGATACTGGATGAATTCATTCTGGACATTGATTTGAGGACCGTTCGGATCCTTTTCAATGTCGTTCAGCACGTCGCGAAACACGTCGGCGCCGGCGATTTCATTGACCAGCGATTCGGAATGCCAGAACGCCTCCTGCACCTTCCAGTAGAAGGTCAAGTAAGTGGCCAGTCGCTCCGGTACCCAATCCTGCGGAGTCGTCTTTTCCGTGTTAACAAAGTCGAGCATGCGGGCGGCGAGATTGTACTTGTGCTGCTCCATGTCGCTCGATGCACGCTTGACCGGCGGTGCATAGACGTAGGTCTGATGATGGGCTTCATGGCCGCCACTGGCGAAAGCCAGGTATCCGCCGAGCCCCTTGACGCAGTCAAATCCCTGATCGGCGAGGACCTTCAGCATATCGGTGCCGCGCTTCTTGCGGCCGCCCGCATAGACACGAGCGACCTCGGTATATCCGAACGGTTCAATGAACCACCGCACGTGGGCGTCGGAACCGAAACCCTCGGCGGCATGCTGCTGGGTCGCCACGAAGGCCGGCAACTTGCTCAGTGCATTCGGGCTCTCGGTCACCCCAAACCGGTCCAGCAATTCCTTCGCCACTTCCCCTTCGTCGACGACGATCAACTGATCTTGATGCGTTGTGTAATACACCGTGGCCTGACGGTCCGTCACTTTCTTCTTCGGCAGCAGAAACGTCGTGAACTCGACGCCTGCAATCGTCTGCGATCCACTCTGAGCTCCTCGCGCCACGAGGTCACGGCCGACCTTTTGCAGCAGATTCTGCAGGGGCTGCTGGCGTCCGGTGACGTCTGCCAAGAGAACCGTGGCGGCCCGCGCCCGGTCCCCGTTGGGTTGCACGCTGGCCACGGCCACCTCGCCGCTGGCCACGCCCTTTAAGTCATCCCAAGTGATTCCCAGCCGACTGCCCGACTGGGTGAGCCGCGACTTGATCTGCCGTTCCAGATCCTCGATAAACGGCTTCATGATCGGGTCCTGCGTCAGTGCGCCCAGTTGAGTCGCATTCCAGCCTTGCTGCAGCGCATCGATACTGGGAACGGACACAAAGCCCTTCGTTGTATTTGGCAACACTTCGTCGCTAGGACGCGCCGCGAAGGCACTGCTACAAAGGACCGCGGACAGGAGCACAGCCATTGCAGCGCAACGGCTTAGGATGGATTGAGCCACAGCGGGCCTCCTTGTACGAATGGTGCAGCAGAGCCACGGACGGCTGGCGGACATGATGACGGAGTGATGCACAGGCGCATGTTCCTTATCGGCCGCTGTTTTCGCCCGCAAATAACTCGGTCGCTTCCAATCAACCAAGTCGCCTAGACGGCAGAATTTAACGGGCTGCATCATAACCCAAGCGATAAATCCGGGAAAGTGATGCGGTGCCTGGACGCCCTCCGATGAGACGGCGATAATCGGCCCATGCGCGACTATCATCTGGAAAACCTAAGCCATGATGCCATCCATGGTTACATTCCATTCTGCTCTTCGGCGGCCATGGCCCAAGGCGAGGTATCCGAGCGACAAGTCATCGATCACCCTTGGGTGCAAAGAATGCGCCACATCCACCAGCTTCAGACCGCCTGGTGGGTGTTTCCCACGGCCGAGCACACGCGGTTCCAGCACGTGCTGGGCGTCATGCATCTCGCCAGCCGGGCGGTGGCCGTGCTGTATGAAAGCCTGGCCGAAGTCTGCCCGGACGTCCCCAGCCGGCCCTATGTCGAGTCCCTTTTGCGGATGGCCGGATTGCTGCACGACGTGGGACATGGTCCGTTCGGCCATTTCTTCGACGAGTACTTTCTGCGGGATTTCGCCCTGACGCACGAGACCGTGGGCGCTGAGATCATTCGGTCCGAACTCGGCGACCTGCTACGCGGTATTCGACGCAATCCGAACGGGCATCTGGCAGCCAGCGAGCGGTTGGATCCGGAGCAAGTGGCGTGGCTGATCATGCGCCCGCGCGCCGGTGAGTCGCAGCAGCAGCCACCCTGGCTGCGGCTCTTGCGGGGGTTGCTCAGCGGGATTTACACCATCGACAACCTCGACTTCGTACTCCGCGATGCTTTCATGTCCGGGTACAGTCGCCAGGCCTTCGATCTGGATCGGCTGCTCCACTACAGTTTTTTCACGGACGCTGGGCTGACGATTCACGACCGCGGGCTCGACGCCTTGATCCGGTTCATGGGCGTACGGGCGGAGCTGTTCCGCGCGATCTATTTCCACCGCACGGTGCGGGCCATCGACTTGGCGCTCGCCGACCTGTTCCGCGACAGCAAGCATCTTCTGTTCCCGGGGAGCCCTCTCGAGCATTTGGGGGACTATCGGGAGTTTACTGAGTCGTCGCTCCTGGTCGACGTGGCACGCTGGTCCCGCAGCGAGGAAGTCGCGAAGCGGGAATTGGGACAGCGTTGGCAAGCGCTGCTGCGCCGCGAGGTGCCGTGGAAGATGGTCTGCCAGCGCAATTTCGTGTTCGACGAGTCGGATCGCGAGTTGAGCAGCATCTTCAGCGATCGGGAAGTCGTCGAGAAGAAGCTGAGGGATGGCTTACCGGCGGACTTGCGTCATACGCCGCTCCGCATCGATATCGCGCGGCTCATTCACCGCCCCCATACTCGGGGGCCTGCCGATGGTCAGAATTTTCTCTATGATTCGGCCCGCGACCGGGTGCGTCCTTTGACGGTGAGCGAGCTGTACCAGCGGATGCCCGTGAGCCACCGGATCTGCCGCGTGTACGCGCGTTCGGGCGAGTTCGCCCAGCCGCTGGCCGCGGCGTTGGATCGGTTGATTGGGGGTCGGGCGGAAGACGACTTGACGAACATGTAGGTCGGCTGCCGGGGAGTTCCCGGGGGCCGGTGGGAGGTTGGATGTTTCTCGCATTCGGTGAAATCATGGCGCGGCTGGCGCCTCCGGGGCGTCTGCGTTGGCGACAAGCCTTGCCCGGAACCATCGAAGTGACGTGGGGTGGAGGAGAAGCCAACGTCTCGGCTTCGCTCGCCCTGTTCGGCAACCCGGTGCGGTATGTGACCGCCATGCCGCGTCAGCCTCTGGCCGAGAGTATCGCAGGCACGCTGCGGGGGCTGGGCGTCGACGTCGACCATTGGCTGTGGCGCGAGAGCGGGCGCCTCGGCTTGTACTTCGTCGAAGTCGGCGCCAATCAGCGCGGCTCGACCGTGGTGTACGACCGGGACGCGAGTGCGATGAGCCTGGCCGAGCCCGCCGAATACGACTGGAACCGCCTGCTCGACGGCGTCCACTGGTTGCATGTCACCGGCATCACGCCGGCGATCAGCGAGAACGCTTGCCGCAGCAACCTGGAACTGGTCCAGCGCGCCGACGCAGCGGGAATTCAGATCTCGTGCGATTTGAATTTCCGCAAGAAGCTCTGGCGTTGGCGTCCGGGCACCAAGAGCCAGCAACTCGCCCGCGAGTGCATGACCCAGGTATTGCAGCACGTCGACGTGGTGATCGCCAACGAAGAGGACGCGGCCGACGTCCTGGGTATCCATGCGGCGGGCACCAACGAGACGCAGGGGGAGTTGAACATCCAGGGCTACGAGCAGGTGGCCCGGGACGTAGTGCGGCAGTTTCCTCAGGTAGGACGCGTCGCGATTACCCTGCGGGAGAGCATTTCCGCGGATCACAATAACTGGGGTGGCATGCTGTACGACTCGCTGCTGGATCAGGCGTTTTTTGCCCCGCGCAATCGCGCGGGTGCTTATGCGCCGTACGCGATCACGGACATCGTCGACCGAGTAGGTGCCGGTGATTCCTTTGCGGCGGGCCTGCTTCACGCCCTGCACAGCGAAACGTACCGCGATCCGCAGCAGGCCATCCAGTTCGCAGTGGCGGCCAGCTGCTTGAAACATTCGATCCAAGGAGACTTCAACTACGTGTCCGTCGCAGATGTGGTCGGACTCATGGCCGGGAATGCCTCCGGGCGCGTGCAGAGGTGAGACGCCCGATGACGCAGGATGTCTATGAAAATCCGTTGATTGGGCGTTACTCGTCCCGCGAGATGCAGCAGCTGTGGGGTGCTCAGCGCCGCTTCAGCACGTGGCGGCAACTTTGGGTGTGGCTGGCCGAAGCCCAGCACGAACTGGGGCTGCCCATCACGCCCCAGCAGCTTGACGAAATGCGGGCTCATGTGCGCGACATCGATTTCGCCGCCGCGGATGCCTACGAGCGCAAGTTGCGGCACGATGTGATGGCCCACGTCCACGCATTCGGCGACGTCTGCCCGCAGGCACGCCCCGTCATTCACCTGGGGGCGACCAGCTGTTACGTGACCGACAACACAGACCTCATGTTGTTGCGTGAGGGGTTACAGCTGGTCCGCGCCAGGCTGGTTGGAGTCATCGAGCGACTCGCGGCGTTCGCCGCCGAGCACCGTGCGCTGGCCTGTCTGGGCTTCACGCACCTGCAGCCTGCCCAACCGACCACCGTCGGCAAGCGTGCCTGTCTGTGGGCGTACGATCTCGTGCTCGACCTCGAAGAACTGGAGCACCGGCTGGCGAGCCTAAAGGCGCGGAGCACCAAGGGCACGACCGGCACACAGGCGAGTTTCCTGGCCCTGTTCCAAGGCGACCATGCGCGGGTCCGCCACCTCGAGCAGCGCGTGGCCGAGAAGATGGGTTTCGCATCCACGTTCGCGGTAACCGGCCAGACCTATCCGCGCAAGGTCGATGCCCAAGTGCTCGACGTGCTGTCCGGCATCGCCCAAAGTGCCCACAAGGCAGCCACCGACTTGCGGATTCTGGCCAGTCGCAAGGAACTGGAGGAACCGTTCGAAACGCAGCAGATCGGGTCGTCGGCGATGGCCTACAAACGCAATCCCATGCGGTGCGAACGTATGTGCTCGCTGGCCCGATTCGTGACCAGCCTGGCCAGCAGCGCGGCGCAGACCGCAGCGACGCAATGGATGGAACGGACGCTCGACGACAGCGCCAATCGGCGGCTTGTGCTTCCTCAGGCGTTTCTGGCCATCGATGCCGTGCTGATCCTGTATCAGAACATTGCCACGGGACTGGTCGTTTACCCGCAGGTTATCGCCCGAAATCTTCAGGAGGAGTTGCCGTTCATGGCGACGGAGCAGGTGCTGATGGACGCCGTTCAGGCTGGTGGCGACCGCCAGGACCTGCACGAGCGCATCCGCCAGCACAGCCAGGCGGCAGCGGCTGTCGTCAAACAGCAGGGCCGGGCCAATGATTTACTGGACCGCCTGGCCGGCGATACCGCCTTTGCGGGTGTCGACCTGGCTGCGGCTTGCCGTCCGCAGAACTTCGTAGGCCGAGCCCCCCAGCAAGTGGACGAATTCCTGGCCCAGGTCGTCCAACCCATTCGTGAACGTTACGGCGGCACGACGCTCGATGCCAAAGTCACGGTTTAGTACGACTGCCCATACCCACCGTCCGGCTGTCCCCGGCCGGGCTCCTGATCCGCAACCCCCTGGAGGATCGTGCCCATGCCTGCCTCACCGACTATTCGCGTCCTTGGGAACCTGTTCTGGCTGCCAGGCCTGCTCGCGGTCATGGCGTGGGAGCCGGCGCCCGGCGTCCATGCCCAGGATCCCGTGGTGACGGAGTACGATGTTGATCCCGCCTGGCCCCAGCGGCCCGACCACGTGAGTGGCAAGGGGTGGGTCTCGGGACTGGCCGTCGACGAGCACGATCAGATCTGGTTTTTCCGGAAGGGACCGGACCCGGTCCAGGTTTACACGACCGAAGGCAAATTCGTGCGTACCTGGGGCCGCGATCAGTTTATCAACCCTCACCAGCTGAGGATCGACCCGGACGGGAACATCTGGGTGGCGGATTTCGGGGCTCACATCGTTCAGAAATTCACGCCGGAAGGGAAACACTTGTTAACCCTGGGTGAACGGGGTGTGCAAGGGACCGACGCGGCCCACTTCAACATGCCGACGGACATGGCGATTACGTCCACGGGAGACATCTTTGTGACGGACGGCTATGGCAACCGCCGCGTCGTCCACTTCACGAAAGAGGGTCAGTTCGTGAAGACGTTTGGCACGGCCGGCACGCGGCCGGGCGAATTCGTCCTGCCCCACGCCATTGTTGCTGACTCGCGAGGGATCCTCTACATCGCGGACCGGAACAGTGGCCGGATCCAGCTGTTCGATCAGGAAGGGAAGTTCCTCGATCTGTGGTCGAACGTGCTGATGCCCTGGGGCCTGTCGATTACGAAGGACGACGAGCTGTGGGTGTGTGGATCGTCGCCGCACTGGTGGTTTCGGCACGGGGCGTATCCCGAGTACAAGGACCAGTTGTTCATGAGATTTTCTACGGGCGGCCGCGTGTTGCAGCATTGGGGGCTCCGGCTGGGGGACATCGGAACGAACAAGGACGCGCCCGACACATCGCGGCTGAAGCCGGGAGAAACAGTCGGCGCCCATTGCATTGCTCAGGACTCGCAGGGAAACGTCTACGTGGGCGACATTTACGGTGAACGGGCCCAGAAATTCGTTCCAATCTCGAAACGTTGATAATTGAGTTGGTTTGGTCGATCCGGCGAGTTAAATTGCCGACATCTGCAAATAATCGGAGACGAGTCCCATGCATCGAGCAGGTTGTCAGCGGTCCGACCATCCCCAGGTAGGGCGTCGTGAGCTGTTGCAGGTCGGCGGAATGGGCCTGCTGGGCATGGGGCTGGGGGACCTCCTGCGACTCGAAGCGGATGCCTCGACGCCCGCGGGACGCCGCCCCGGTACGGCTCGCTCGGTGGTTTTCATTTTTCAGTCGGGTGGGCCATCCCAGCATGAGACATTCGACCCTAAACCCGACGCTCCCGAGACGATCCGAGGCGAATACGGCGTCACTGCGACGCGTCTGGCCGGTGAACGGTTTTGCGAGTATCTGCCCGGACTCGCGGCGCGGACGCACCTGTTTTCGATCGTGCGTACGATGCATCACACGGCTGGGCGTGAATTCCGAAACGAACACAACAGCTGCCACTATCTCGTTCATACGGGTACCACTTCTTTGCCGGTGGGCGACACAAACGCCTCGATCGCACAGCCGCGGCCGGGCCGGATGAGCTGGCCGTCGATCGGCTCGATGATCGCCTATGGAGCACCGGTGGGGCCGGAGGTGGGCTTGCCGTCCGTGATCGAGCTGCCCCGCACGAAGGGGATGAAGTATCCCGGTCGCGAATCCGGGTTGCTGGGACCACAGTACGATCGTTTAGGTGTGGACATCGCTCCCAGCTGCCAGGCCGAAGGCGGCTCCTGCCCGAATTGCTTTCGGCACGCGGGTCCCAACCTCGACCCCGAACGGCTGCCGGGCAAGTCGCGAGCCTGGTGGGATCATTCCAGCTGCCGAGATCCCTCATTCCGGCTGCCGGACCTGGGCCAGGCGGAGGGAATCAGTATCGCCCAGCTGGAGAACCGCGCGGCCTTACTCCGACACCTGGACAGCGTGCGGCGGGCGTTTGACCAGCAGCAGGCTCGCACGGCGACGGTGGCGTGGGACGCGCATCGGCAACAGGCCATGCGTTTCTTGCTGGCCGCCCGTCCCGGACAGCACAATCCGTTCGATTTAACGCAGGAAGACGATCGCACCCGCGACCTGTATGGCCGCGATGAATGGGGCCAGGGATTCCTGGTCGCCCGTCGGCTGGTGGAAGCAGGAGTGCGGATGGTGCAAGTCAATCTTCGCGGATGGGACACGCACCAGAATGCGTTCCGCGATCTCAAAGGAAAACTGCTTCCTTCGCTCGATCGAGCGCTGAGTGGCTTTCTAGATGACTTAGCCGCGCGCGGCATGCTCGACGAAACACTGGTGGTCATGTGTGGCGAGATGGGGCGTACGCCGCGCATTTCGCCTATCGCCGAGGGGGGCAAGAATGTGACGGGCGAAATCTTCACACCCGGACGGCACCACTGGGGCGACGCCTTTCCCTGTTTCTTCGCAGGAGGTGGCATCCAGCCCGGTCGCATCGTGGGCCGGACCGATGCCCAGGGAGGAGTCCCGGTTAGCGAAGCCTACACGCCCGAAGACCTGGCGGCGACGTTATTCCATTGTCTGGGTATCGGGCCTGACCGCGAATTTCACGATACAAGCGGCCGCCCTTACCGGGTTTACCGCGGTCAGCCGATTCGCGCTCTGCTGTAGGTCCCGCAGTATCCGCGCCGTTTAGATTCGATCGACCTTGCGGCGCACTCGCCGCTTCGCGAGCCGGCAGTCTTCGCATGTCCCTGTAATGATGAAGCGGTGCCCCGTCACGCGGAAACTGTGAATGCCCGCGATCCTGTCGCGCAACTTCAGCAGCTCCTCGTTGTGGAACTCGAACAACCGCTGGCACTCCTTGCAGTACATGTGGTCATGCTGAGGATAGCCGTAGTCGTGTTCATAAACGGACCGGCCATCCAGCTGAAACTCTCGCAACAGTCCCGCGTCGACCAGTTCCTTAAGAAACCGGTACACCGTCGCGCGGGCAATCCGCGCTGCACGGTCCGACGACATCAGCTGCTCGATGAGCGTCTCGGCATCAAAGTGCTCGTGGCGCGCCACGACTCGCTTCAGCAGCTGCCGTTTCTGCTGCGTCATCCGCTTGCCACGACTCTGCAGATACTCCTCGAATCGCTCCTCCGGTGACTGCGAAACGAGAACGGTTCCCAACGAAGGTTCAGTCATGAGTGACTCGTGATACGGGCCCATCCCACGCGACTAGGGCAACCGCACGCCACGGTACTCCCGTTCCCTATCGCGGGATGAAGCTCGCCAAGCCAGTTAACCTGTCAGTAGCCCCGGGCGCTTACGAATACGCTGCGCCCCGCGTGGCACTGACGGCGATACCGCCCGGCACCGCCTTAGTGTAACCCATATCCCCCGTATTCGGGCAGGCGACTCGCTCCCAAAATTCCCCCTCGATCGGCTGCGAAGGGAATAGGAATCCTCGCACACGGCTTGGAAACCTCCGGCACGCTGCCGTCACGTGCAAATCCTGGACATGCAGGATGCTCTGGCGTTCCGGCGAGCCAGCTCATCCCCCGGAGGCGTGGCTTGCGTGCTGCTAGCCGCTCAGTTGATCCAGCAACCGGTCAACCGCCGCATTCAACTTTGCGTCGGTCTCGTATGTGCCCGCTTCGATGGCTGCCCGAATCTGAGAGATTCGCTCGCTTCGGTCCGGATTCTCCATCGAACGGCTGGCCAAGTCGCCTGCCGCGGAGATGTCCAGTTGGTCGACTTCTGATAGCGAGCTCGTGGACCGGTTCGGCTGAGTCGCCGCGGCACGGTGCGGGCCCGAAATCGACTGCGGACTGTGAACCATCGTCGAACCAAAGATCTTCATACGTCACTCTCCCCCAACGGCGCAGGTGAGCCGCCACGGAGTCGCCGCCAAGTTGCGTCACCCCGCACGACTAGACCTGCTAGTGTGCAAAAAATCGACAGGTGGGGACGTGGTTCCCAGCGAAGGCGTCGAGGTACGGGCCAGCCGTTGCCTGCTGCCGGGTGGTACGCTGGAAGCTGTCGCGAAATTCCGACCGCGCCGGAACAGGCGCTGAGAGGTCGAATCGGTACAGCACTCCAGGCGAACCGTGGTTCGTCCCGCAAATATACGTCACGTTAAGCGTCGCAATCCGTGTCGCAGGGTGCTGTCCGTGGCGATAAGTGACTCTTGCGAACGCATTTCACTTATCGTCTCACGGACGGCCGGGATTCGATGCATTCTTGTCGAAACCGGCTGTGTGGACCGCATGCGACTTTGACTGCCACGCTGACCCGATCGACGACAGAGATGGTGCCCCGAGCCCTTTCCGGGAAGCCATTACGGCCTCTACCTCGGATGCCATCTCGCAACGAATGTTGCTTTGTGTCGTCATGTTTCCTTACGGCAACCTCTCCCTGCCGGTTCGCCTCCTGTCTCCTTTTTTGTCGCTGTTCGGATGCTGTCGGCCTACATCCGTTCCGGGGCGGGAGTATACGAGAGCTCCGCAGACCGTACAAGCTTGATCTGTTGTTGCCTGGGGTGCCGGTGCCCTGGTGGTGGTAAGGGACGGCTTGGGGGGGCACTGCCTCAAGCGGCGCTGGTGACCGACGTCCCGCCGCCCTGGTGAGAAGACCTTCTCAGGAGGGCCAGGCGGCCGTATAGGTCAAACAAAACGCGCTCCTCACGCTCCCACGTGTATTGACCGGAGCAGGCAACCGCGTGGCATCGACACCGGCGGAGGTCGGAGGGATGGAGACCTCGGAGTAATGACGCAATTTCTGACGCGTCCGGGGCTACATGCCAACCACATGCGTGCTGGTCGATCAAGGCCCGCATCTCTGGCAGCGAACTAGCTAGCACGGGTACGCCCGCTTGTAGGTATTCAAAGAACTTGTTCGGCAGGCAGTATCGGTAACTGAGACTGATGTCCTCGATCAGCGAAACTCCCAGGTCGGCGCCGGCGGTCCAAGCCGCCAACTCGTCAGGCGGCACGGCGGGCAGAAAGTGGACGTTCGCGTGGCGGGCAGCGGTTTGCACGATTTGTTCCTGGAAAGCCCCGTATCCGAGAAACACGAGATGGATGTGGGATGGAAGGCTCTCGAAGGCCTTCAGCAGGACAGGAATGCCCCGACCCTTGCCCAACACGCCCTGATACAGGCACAGCACCTCGCCTTCGCTCAATCCGACTGCGGTGCGGAGCCGGCTGGAGGGAAGAATTGATTCTCGGGCAGGCGGCAAGTTCCGCACGACATAAACTTGGGGCAGAGAATACGCGTGGCGATACCATTCTCCAATCGTCTCGCCCACCACGACAACGGCATCGGCGGCGCGAATGCCCATGCGCTCAATCAACTTGACGACCAACCGACGCACACCGTGCGACGCCGAGGTCTCTGTTTCCAACTCGTGAGTGTCGTAGATCAGGCGGCATCGGCACAGCCATTTCAAGACGATGCAAAGAGGTAGTAACCACACGTTGTGGCAGTTCAGGCACGTTGGGCGAATTCGCCAGATCAGGTGCGCGACGCGTGCCTGCCACTCCAAGGCGCGAGTGACCTTACCCAGTGCTCCATGCCCGGTAGAACAGTGACGGGCGCGCACACGAACGACTTCACGACGCTCGTCTAACTGTTCACGCTCGGACAAGCCTTCATGCCAGGTGGCCGCGATGACGATCCGCTCGAAGTGCCCGTGCCGTGCGAGGAATTTGGTGATCTTCAGGATGCGGCTCTCGTGAGTACAGGGTGTCTGGTAGACATGCACATTAATCCCTGCCGCGAGTGGCACGGCAGGGCCGTTGCCGCGAATCGATGCCATGGATGGTTTACCTCCCGAAGAGACGGCGCTGGCCCGCGAAGGGAGAATTCGGCTGACGAATACCCGCCGAAAGCGACGCGGTATGACGGTCGTAGGCCGCGGGCACATCGTTGGGTTTGGGATTCAGAAGGAGTGCCAGCAAGAGGTAAGACAGACAAACACCGTTCGATAACAGGGTCGTCTCAAACGCTGCGTTCGCCCACGCCAGCGCGAAGGGAAACACGACCAGTTGGGCGAGCACACGGTTTCCTCTTTCGGCAAGGCCATCCATCAGGCGCAGGAAAGCCGCCAGCATGAAGGTTGCGAGAAACATTCCGAAATACCCCAGGTGGGCGAATCCCGATGCCCAGATATTCGCATTCGCGCTGCTCTTGTCCGCAAAATATCGATCGCCAATCAGCACGGCCGTCGGCAAATCGTATGGGGATCGAATCAGCCAGCTGAGAAAGCGATCCGAGTAATACTGGAAGGGGCCGTCGGCAAAGAAGTCCCAGTAATACCCCGTCAGCACGCCAGGCATGATCAGCTGCCGCCGTACCAGGAATGAAGAGATCTCATACCGACCCGTCCATTCGAACTGGACCATTGCCGCCACAACCAGAACAATCGAAAAGCCAAGTGTTAGAATACCGAATCGATGCTGCCACCGATTCAGAGCCACGTAGGCGGCCAAGATGAACAAGGGAGTAAACAGGTCTCCTTTCGTGCCAGCGAAGGAGAACAGTGCGATCGCGCCGACGAGTCCCGCGGCCAGATGCTTCATCGATCGCTTCACAATCCCCACGGCCACTGCGAGTGGTACCAGGCTGCCTCCCAAAGTTGCCGCGGCATAGGACAGCAACCGATTTCGATCGGTTATCTCGGCGGCGACGGCTCGCCGGTCATAAATTTCGCTATCCAGGGAGAAGTTCATCGAAAACGTGCCAGCGGTCAGCACAACCGCGAACGTCAGCGCCACGGTCAGGATTAGAATGATCCCCATAACGGTCCGCTCGGGGAGACGGGGTGTCGGCAGCGTCCAGGAGTGGCCCTGAATCAACCAGTGCAGGAGCCAGAACATGCCCAGCATCGTGAGGGGAACGGCCGCAATCTGGCTGTCCGGCCGATCCGAAACGTGAAAGGGGGCGAAGGTGCAAGGCACATAGACGAGAAGATACATCATCCAGTAGGCGATCTGGGAGGGCCTTTCCACGGACGTTCGCATCCAGATCAAGGGAATGACCGCGCAGACCTGTCCCAGGACGACGTAGTTCGGATCAGGAGGTGAATAGACGAATCCGTCATACAAGACGGAATCCACCACAGTGTAGGAACGGATGAGCAGCGAATAATAGACCGCGCCGCAGACCAGCATCGCTGCCCGTCCGATCATGGGCCAGAACATCGCGATGTTGCGGGCGGTCCAGCGCTCGGAATCCGTGGTTAAACTCATGCGCTGCAAGACCCCGTTTCGTGGTTTGCTAGGCGGCCTGCCTTTTCAGCCGGTTCAGAAGCCAACACCGCGCCTGTTCGACGCTGCAGCCCCACGCCCCGAGCTCGGCGGCGGCAGCTAAGGTGCGACGATACAGCTGAAAGCAGGGAGACTCCGGGGAGTGATTTGTGTGGAAGAGAAGCGTGAGCATGCTGCCACGCTCGGCAGCGGCCCTCAATGCCGTGACGACCATCTCCGTCGCGCGATCGATATCGAATCCGGCGGCAGCCAGGAGGGGATTGTCCTGGGCAATCAACGGAACCTGGATCAGATTCATCGGACGATCCGCCCCGTGGTCGTACATCGGATAGGGCAGCCCCAGACCGCACCGATAACAGACAGGCGTGACGTTGGAGCCCAGCGAAGAGTCCGCTCGAACCCCAATCGCCTCGTGAATTCGCGCCGTCAACGGACTGCGGTAAGTGAGGTAATGCTGTCGACCGCTCGTGATCTCCACGCCGGCCATTTCACACAGCCGTTCCCGTTCCTCGGCCGCCACGCGGAGGTTTGTTGCGGACTCAATGCTGCCGTGGATCCCTACATCCCATCCTTCGCGGGCCAGCTCACGAATCACATCGGAAACAGGACGTTGCTTACCGCGGAATCCGACGAGGTCCGAGGGACGATAGAGTCCATCGCTGAAATGTGGACGTATCGGCAACATAGGCAGGAAGAACAGGGTCGAACGAAAGCCATACCGCATCTCCTCGTCCAACCACGAACTTAGGGAGTACACCGTCTTACCATTGCGAGGCCAGCGGGCGAGGTGCCGAAATCCGGACGCGGCCAGCCGCAGTCGCCTGGTCAGTGTTTCGCCGTGGTGAGCCACCACTCCCCGAGCGCGCTCGACGAATAGATTAGGTCGCAGATGATCGACGTCGTGCGTCAGACAAACGGCGAACCGCTTTCCTTCCGGCCACGTCACGCGTCGAGCTGTCCCGAGGAGTCGATGCTCCCATTCACCTGCCCAATGGCCTTCGCAGCTGTATAGCGTCGGCTCCCAGCAGTTGTCAGCATAGTACTGGGGACTCTCGATCTCCTCGAGTTGCAGCAGACGCCGGGACAAGGTCCTCCACGCCGGTTCATCCATCTGTCGAACCGCGGAGGGGTCCGCGACACTTTGAACCCAGTGCCTGACATGGCGGTCGGCAGCCGGCGACACTTCGATGTTGGTTGGGCAAGTGTTCATGAAACGAGGCGTATCTGCTTCGCCGAGGATGCGACGAGAAGCGGCGGGGGTTCGGTCCCACCGTCGCTCCGCGCGGCACAATGGGCCGCCCAGAGATTCAGGCCTAGCAGCAGGCCGAGTAAGACAAGATTTGCCAGGGTATAGGCCGCAATCGCCAGCGATGTCAATCCCGCCGTCCCGGCCCAGGTAAGCACTCCGGAGACGACAGCCAGGTAAGACAAATTCCACAGCAAAACCCAATGTTGTTTCCCCAGCGCCACCAGTGCCGTCCAAGTGGGAATCACGACGAAGCGCACCGCCAACACGGGTATCAGCCACCGGGCCAGCAATCCCGCCTCACGCCACGCCTCGCCAAAGACCGTCTCGAACAACCACGGGCAAACCAGCATTAAGACCGTGGCCGGTAACACGACGGCAGCCGCCAGCAACCCGGTCGTGCGAAATACCAGATTCCGGACCAGTTGACCGTTCCCCCGTTGCTTCGCGACATGTTGGTAGATTACCGGCGACACGCTGCTGGTAACGAATGTGACTGGCTTTTCGAGAACTCGGTTACAGAGCGAAAACACGCCCAGAAAATGGGTGGTGAAGTAGGCTTGAATCAGGAACTTGGGAAGTTCGGCGTTGGCTACGGCCAGCAACTCGGAACTCAAAGAGAACATGGGAAATCGCCAGTGCTTCCGCGCAACGCCCGCATATTCCCGCCACTGGGGACGCCAGCGCATCGGCCACCACACCGAGGCCACTCCGATTCCCATCCAGGTCAAGACCATACCGCGACCGATGAGAAAGCCCAGGAGCAAGTGGGTGGCGCCCGCATCGACGACGAGTCGGGGCGCCACAACTTGCACGGTGGTGGCGGCCACGACCCCCATCAACTCCGCACGCGAAATCAACGCGAACTCCCCGCGTGACTGCCTCCACCGAGCCAGGATCGAGATGCACGCCACCAGCAGAATTGCTCCAGGTAGCCAATGCACCCACTCGTTCATGCCGCACCAGAGGGCGAACCGTGCGGCGTGGCTGCCCGCCAACATCCAGCCAACGGTGAGAGCCGCCATCGCCCCGACGGCCAGCGCGAGGGCCAGGCACGCGATCCGCCTGGCCTCTTGCCGGGTCTCCGCTACCACGATGGCCAGTTCGTAGCTGCCCGTTACCAGGACGACCGCCAGCGACACGGTCGCTTGGAATAGGGCCAGTACGGCAAACTCGCTCGGATTGTACAGACGCGTGATAATGGGCATGCAGACGATCAAGACAATTTGCGATAGCGCGCTCCCGGCCATGAGCGCTCCCACGTGCGCTCGAAACGATCCCGACAGCTTCGCCAATCCCAAGCTCATGCGTCCGATGTCCCTCCGGCGCCAACTCCGCTAGCCGCCCTTCAAGCTACTGCCCGGCCTGAAGCCCGCCCGGCACCGCGGTCCCGCCCCCCTTCCAGCTGGACCCCCAATTCTTGGATCTACGCGCGTAGCCCTACGATATCCATCGAGGTCTCCCCACGCTCGACGCGCTCGAACCATTTCGTTTCGAGCGCAGCCC
>JBFWYF010000030.1:0-19181 GCA_050186685.1 Pirellulaceae bacterium | reverse complement strand
CGCCTAACGATGTGCTGCGCATCGTAAATCGCCTGAACAGCTCCGGGGCCCGCCCGCTCGGCGACGACGATGCGGCAACAACCGACTTTGTCGACTGCAATGGCGACTCGCAGCTCTCACCCCTCGACGCCTTGATCGTCATCAACTCTCTGAATAGCCCGGCTGACGCGGGCAAATCGGAGACGCCCACTCCCACCGGGGATCCAGCGGACACGGCCGCCAATGCCGCCGATGCAAGTTCCGGGGAGGACGGACTCGGCACGGACGCCCATTCCGGCTCAGAGCGTCTCGTTAACGTGCTGTTCCAGTTGGACGCGAACGAGGACGGCGTCCTGACAGCGGACAAACTGCCGGATCGGCTGTGGCAATACCTTGTCACGGCGGACACGAATGCCGACGGAGGCTTGTCGATGGAAGAGCTGGCAGCTTTCCGTCCGGAAGGCGAGCAGTCGGCCCGGGCAGACCTGTTTGCGCGTTTCGACGAGAACGACGACGGACTACTTACGGAAGGCGAGCTCCCCGCGCGGATCTGGGAAAGGCTGCTCGACGCCGATACAGACGGGGACGCGGCCGTTTCCGTCGACGAGTTGGCGGCCTTCCGCGCCGCACAGCTGGCGGAGAAGGTGGCCGCGTTTATCGGCCGCTTTGACGACAACGCGGATGAGATGCTCACCGAAGACGAGTTGCCAGCCCGTTGGTGGGACCGGTTGAACGAGGCCGGCGCGGATACCAACGCCGATGGCGCCATCTCCGCAGCGGAACTCACCGATGTCCTGCCCTCGCTTGTAACGGAGGGGGGCCATCACCGCGGGCATCACCGCGGCAGAGGTTTCCGCAGAGGGCGCCGATAAGTACACGCAGGGCCAGACCCATCGCCGGCCGGCAAGGAGCCGGCGATGTATCGCTGGAAGGGAATGGAAACGCCATGTCACGACACCACATCGTCTGGTTGGCTTGCCTGGGAACGCTGCTGCTTGCCGCCGAATCGCGCGGACAGTGCCGAGGCGGCGGTCAGGGTGGCCCGAGAGGACGCGGTCAATTCAGTCCGCAGGGGTTCAGCAACTCCCCCTTGCAGACCGCGCTGATGGCCAACCAGGCGGCCAACCTCAACCAGCAAGCCTGGCAGGCCGCGCGGCAGGCTTGGCTGCAACGTCAGCTGCAGCAGGCCTACTTGCAAGGCATGCTCGAGGCTCAAGCCGCCCAGCGTGCCGAACAACTGGCCCAGCGCCGCGAGGCAGCAACGCAGCGTCGAATCGAAACTGCCAGGCTGCGGCGAGAGCGGGAATCGGAGCGCAAACAGAATCAGACCGTAATCACATCCGGCCTGGCAGCGAAGGAAACACGTTAGTGCCGCCTCCAATTTGCAACTTGCGCGGAAATCCTTTTTGCAGGGCTACTCGCGCACCTGCTGGAAGTAGTGCACTCCCTTCTTGTTCGATGTGACGATGTCGAGCCGGCCGTCGCCGTTGACATCCGCCACCTGGAACTGGGTGCCTGGACCACTGTTGTGATCGAACTGGTGTCGCGTCCAGTGCGGGCGGCCACCTTCCCGTTTCAGCTCGAACCAGTTAAAGACGGCGGGTTCGTCGACCCCGGGATCACCTGCGGCGTGTGCCCACCATCGTTTGCCGGTGACGAAATCAGGCAATCCGTCGCCGTTGATGTCGGCCAGGCAGACGGCGTGGTTTTGCGAGAAAGTCATGTCGATTTCGTGCGTTTTCCATGCGTCGCTGCCATTTCCGGAAGCGACCCGCTCGTGCCACCAGACACCGTAGGCATGCGGGCTGCTGGTCAACACGTCCTGATCGCCGTCGCCGTCAAAGTCATACACCAGGATATCCGCCGCCTTGCCACCGAACGGTGCGGCATGAAAGGGCCACAGCCCCTGCCGGTCGGCGGGCGCTTCCCACCAGCCCTCTGCACAGAGAATATCGAGCCGGCCATCGGCGTTGAGATCGCCGGTGCCGAGTCCGTGCGCATAGCGTTGCGTACCGGGAGCGGCTTTGACGGAGATCTCCGTGCGCACCCAGGGAGCGGTCGGATCCGTGGCCGGGCGGAAGATGGCCATCTGCCGGTCGGGCCCGTCCGGTTTGGCAGGATCGGGCGAAAACGCCGCGATCAACTCCCGCCGCCCGTCGCCATCGATATCCGCATACTGCGGACTCTCGTTGTTCGTCACCGGCACGCATACATGCACCGGCCACGGCGTGTCGGCTTGTTTCGGGTTCTCGAACCACCACGTCTCGCGTCCCGGGAAGTCGATCACAATCAGATCGATCCAGCCATCGTGATTCAGGTCCTCGGCAAAATTGCAGAACGAATTGCTGTAACCCTTCGGCTCGAAATGCGGCGGTTCACCCAGCAATGCCCCCGGCGGCCCAGGGGGCTTCGCCGCAATCACGTGCATCTTCCAATCCGGCGACTCGTACCAGACAAAGCCGGCCGCAATGTCCGGCTTGCCATCCCGATTGAAATCCCCGACCGCCACTCCTTCACTGCGGAAGCTGGCGTCCAGTTGATGCCGCTGAAAACCGACCTTCTCTTCCGCACGTGCCGGTTGTCCCCACACGGCGCAGAATCCACCGACCAACAACAGACTCAAGATGGAACGCATGGTCCTTGTCTCACTGGTTTCACGTGCTCGCCGCCCACGTCACGCGAAACATCATAGCGAACGCAAGCGGCTCCGGGGTGGGCTGCAGAAAAAGTCCGACGCCTGTAGGCTCGTCGCCCCCGCATTGCGCCACACCCCTGGGAGTGGCCGACTCGCAAAGCGATACCGCAACACATTGCGAGTGAAAGAGTTGCGGTGACGAATGCCCATCCAGCATCCGCTGGCCCAGTCTAGGTGCGTTCCAGCAGGTAATGCGCGACAAACCATTCGTTCCCTTGCCGGTAGCCAAACAGTTCGGCTCCCGCCATGAACAGCATCCGCCAACGCTGCCACCACCGGGCGGCCTGGTCCGCTCCGTAAATGCTCCCCAGGATCGGCAACAAGGCGGTTCGGTTCTGGTCCAGCCGATCGACCCACGCGTTGGCCGTCCGCTGGTAGTGCGTGCCATTCCATCGCCACAGCCGTACGACGTGGAGATCATTAGCGAAATGGCAGATCAGATCCTCACTGGGCATGATCCCGCCAGTAAAGAAATAGCGGCTCATCCAGTCGCTGGCCCGTTCGTCGACGAACGTATAGGCAAACCGCTGGTGGCAGAACACATGGACGAAAAGTTTTCCATCGGCCCGCAACCAGCCTCGGATCCGACGCAACAGCTCCTCGTAGTTCCGCATGTGCTCGAACATCTCCACGGACACGACGCGGTCGAATTGCCTGTCGATCGTAAAGTCGTTCATGTCGGCCGTCACGACGTGCAGCCGGTCCGACACGCCTGCGCGAGCCGCCGCCGCTTCCACGTAACGGCGCTGCGAAGCCGAGTTAGATACGGCCGTAACGCGGCAACGCGGATAACGTTCGAGGATCCACAACGAAAGCGATCCCCACCCGCACCCTAGTTCCAGAATGTTGTGGCCATCGGCCAACTCCGCATGTTCGCATGTCTGGGCCAGCGCGGCCTCTTCCGCGGCATGGAGATCTGCCACACCTGGGCTCCAGAGACAACAGCTATACTTGCGGCGCCGTCCCAGCACGTGCTCGTAGAATGCCGCTGGCACTTCGTAATGCTGCTCGTTCGCCCGCTGCGGGACCGGAGCGATCGGGGCGTTCCGCGCCGCGGCAGCGAATGCGGCCACGCCCTGCGCGTGATCCTGGACCGCCACGTCCGCGATCCGGCGCTCGCACAAGCGGCGCATCGCATAGCGCGTGGCGAGATCCGGTACCCAACCTCGCTCCACGGCCGAGATGCCCCACTGAGTCAACTGTCCAGTCATCATCGTCCAACTCCTGCCTTAGGCGGCCAAGGGATCAGGGCACTGGTGGTGCGTTGATACTCGCGGTAGGCGTCCCCTTTCGATCGCACGGCCTGTGCTTCCGTCGGAGGAATCCCCGTGACGCGCAAGAGCAGGTACAGCATCGCGGCGGGCGCCAGAATCGTCAGCCATCCCCAGGGTGCTGCTGCGGACCACAGCACGTAGCTCCACCAGTGCAGCCACTCGAAAAAGTAATTGGGATGCCTTGAATATCTCCACCAGCCAATCTGGCAGACCTGACCATGCCGCGCCGGATCGGCGCGGAACCTGGCTAACTGGCGGTCTGCCCAAGCCTCGCCGCCCAGCGACGTGCACCAGACGGCGAGACCGGCCCAGTCGAACCAACCCCAGGGTGCCGACGAATTGGCCGCGACGAGCATCGGTAGGGCAAACAACACGCTGCCGATCGCCTGGACCTGATAGAAGACGAACATCTTCGACTGCGCGGAGGCTCCCCATTGTTGCTTGAGCTTCTGGTATCGCCCATCCTCGGGCAGCGTCATCAGTCGCACCCCAATGTGACCGCTCAGCCGCAGCGCCCACAGCAGGGCGCAACCGCCGACGACCCAGCGCCGGACAAGATCGCCATCGAAGCTAAACCCGGCGAAGACGGCCGCAAGGATTCCCACGCCCAAACCCCAGGCCAGGTCCACAATGCCCGCGTCTCCCGTGCGCCGCTGGATCAGCCACAGCACGGCCATGACCGCAGACATCGCCAACCAGCTGACCAGGATCATGGCTGCAAGGCCTCCGGCCGGTACTCTCGCTTGGCCAACAGCATCTGGACCAGGTTCACTTGCCGTTCCTCGAAAGCGGCCTCGCAATACGCCAGGTAATAGTCCCACATCCGCAGGAACCGGTCGTCGTACCCCAAAGCCCGAATGGCCGCGAGGTTGCGGTGGAAGTTGGATCGCCAGCAGCGCAGCGTCTGCGCGTAATGCGCCGAGAAGTCCTCGAGATGCACGAGCCGCATGTCGGCGGCGGCAGACGCCGTGTGCGTCAGCCTGGAAATCGACGGGAGGCACCCGCCCGGGAAGATGTATTTGCGCATGAAGTCTACGCTGCGCACATGACGCTCGTACCGAGCGTCCTGGATGACGATGGCCTGCAGGAGCATAAATCCGTCGGGCTTCAGCAGTCTGCCGCATTGCTCCAGGTACGTCGCGAGGTACTCATGCCCCACCGCCTCCACCATCTCGATCGAGACCAGCCGGTCGAACTGGCCCGAGAGGTCGCGATAGTCCTGTTGCAGCAGTTCGACTTGTCCCGCGAGTCCGGCGTCGTCGATTCGTTCCCGCGCCACCTGCCACTGCTCACCGGAGATCGTCGTCGTTGTGATGTGCACGCCGTACCGCATCGCGGCATGCATGGCGAACGCGCCCCATCCTGTGCCTATTTCCATCAAGGACTGACCAGGGCGGAGATCCAGGCGCCGGCAAGCACGCTCCATCTTGGCCAGCGACGCTTGTTCGAGGGTCGCATGCGGCATCTCGAAGATCCCGCACGAGTAGTTCATGGTCGGATCCAGGAAAGTCCGGTAAAAGTCATTTCCCAGATCGTAGTGGGCAGCGATGTTGCGGCGGGCTCCGGACCGGGTATTCGCACGCAGCAGGTGCTCGACCCGCGCCGCCAGGTGCCTCAGGCGTCCCCACCCACCGTTCCAGGCTTCGGCCAGGTCCAGGTTCCGGACGAAAACCCGCACCAGCTGGGTCAAGTCGTCACACGTCCAATCGCCATCCATGAACGATTCAGCCGCCCCGAGGTCGCCACCCAAGATCAGTCGCCCGTACACGCGCGGGTCCCGGATCCGGATCGTCGCTCGGCAGTCGCTCTGGCGATCACCGACCTGCCAGGTTCCGTCGCAGTCCTCGAAGACTACCAGTCCGCGGCGTAGCGATGCGAGTTGGCGACGCAAGAGCCCACGCCAGCCGCGGTCGACCCAAGTCAGCGGCTCTGTCATACAAGCGTCTGCTGCAATACCCAAGCTGTTCATCGTATCGAACCTGTCTCCTCAAAAACCCGACTGCCACTCCGGGCCGTGACCGTCGACACGCTCGTCGCCGGATCGCCGCCCGCTGTCGCGTTCGCCACTCGGCGTCCCGGATGTGCGTGGAAAGGGACACGCTTCCACCACAGGCGGACTGCCTGCCAGTAGATGCCGCACACCGTGCAGAAGGTGGTTAAAGGAAAGCGCCACTGAAGACGAGCCAGCTCGCCGCCGGATATCGAGCGGCGGACCAGACGCATCGTCACGTCCAGTACGGGTTCGTCCCTTCTCCGGACGCGCAGGCTTACTCCGAGCCAATCCGAGGGAACCGTCACGCGCCAGTGATAATCCAACCCCATCGCCAGGAACGGCGATACGTGAAACTCCTTTGCGATCGTTCCGGCCTGCCACACCGCCTGCGTGCCGGAACATGGCAGGACGTAGCAGTGCTGCTCGCCCCAAGGCGTGTTGTTCACTTCGGCGACCAGCGCCTGCAGCCGCCCGGCCGGTTCAAAGCAGTAATAGAACGAGACGGGATTCATGACATAGCCCCAGTGCCGCAGCTGGGTCAGCAGCCGGATCGGCCCCGTCGGCCACTCGCCCGTTCGCTCCGCGACCAACCGTCGCACCGAATCGTCCAGCGACCCGGCGGAGCCGCGGAGATGGTCCTTCCTGCGAAACCACGCTGGAGCGGGCCTGTCCGCGGACCACATCCACCGCCCGCGAAACACGTCAGGCAATTCACTCAGGTCCAGGTACATCAAGTAGATGCGGTACAGAAATCGATGGACCGCCGGCGAGCGTCGGTGGTGGCAAACCCACCCTTCATAGATCGCACTTTCCATACAGGTACCCGCTGCTCGTCCCCTGGGGCTTGTTTACAACACGCCGGCGAGTGTCCCCTTCGCCGCGTCCACCACAACCGGCCATGCCTCCGAGCTCACCGCCCCAGCCGAAGCCGCTCCCAGGGCAGCACAGACAGCCAGGCCGCTGTTCACGCCGTCCTCGTGAAAGCCATGTCCCCAGTAAGCCCCGCAGAACGAGGTGCGATTCGCCTGCAGCAATTCCCCATGCCGTCGCTGAGCCGCCGGTCGGCGGGCGTCGAACAGCGGGTGCGCATACTCGATCCGCCGTAACACTCTGGATGGATCAATCCATGATTCGCCATTCAAGGTCACGCAGAAGGTCACCGGAGCCTGCAGGTGCTGGAGCAGGTTCATGTTGTAGGTGACGGTCGCCTGCGACGCGTCGGCGGCCGGGATCCGATAATTCCAACTCGCCCATGCCCGCCGGCACCTCGGCAAGACGCGGTCGTCGGTATGCAGCACCGCGACGTTCCGCACGTAAGGGAAGCAACCGAGTACCTCCCGCTCCGCCGACGTGGCGCCGTCGCCCAACAGCCGCAACGCCTGGTCGCTGTGACAAGCGAACACGACGTGATCGAAATCCCGCACCCAACCCGCGGTGCGTACGGTCACTCGATCCGCGTGCCGCTCCACCCGCTCGACCGGTGTTCGCAGACATACCTCGGCCTGCATCCGCCGCCGCATCGCCTCCACATACTGGCGCGATCCGCCTCGGATCACGCGCCAGACCGGCCGATCCCGCCAGCTCAACAACCCGTGATTCCAGTAGAAATCCACCAGCGACCGCAGTGGAAACTTAGCAAATTCTCCCGGCGGGCATGACCACACCGCCGATCCCATCGGCAGAAAGTACTGTTCCCGGAAAGCACGCGAGTAGCGCTCACGCCGAAAGTAATCCCCGACCGTCAGCTGCTCATCTTCCGCCAACAGAGCCGGCGCCCTCCGCAGGAACCGCACCATGTCCCACAGCAAATTCCAGAACCGAGGATTCAACACATTGCGCCGCTGGGCAAAGAAGCCGTTCAAGTCGGCCCCTCGATACTCCAGACCAGTTCGATCGCAGCGCACGCTGAAGGTCATCGACGTCTCCTCCGAGGCGACGCCAAGTTCCGCGAGCATGGCGGTGAAGCCCGGGTAGGTGCGCCGATTGAACACGATGAAACCCGTGTCCACCGCGTAACCAACGCCGTCCCATTCGACGTCGACCGTGTTCGTGTGCCCCCCGAGATAGTCCGCGGCCTCGATCAGCGTGACTGCATGGTCCCGCCCGAGCCGCCAAGCGACCGTCAATCCCGAAATACCCGCACCAATGATGGCCAGCTTCATGACACCGCACCTGCCTGAGTACGCCCCGGCACCCACTGACGGAGACGCGCCTTCGCTTCCGGATGGCGAGGGGCGACCGTCTCGTCCGCAGCGATGCTAAAAATCGTTCAGAACGTTCATAGCTATAGCGGTGAGGCGACAGGCCAACAAGTGACGATCTGAGAATTTTTGACATTTTCTCGGTTGTGAGCACTCGGCGCGCAGCCTAGGGTAATGATAAAATCGTGCAAGACGTTCGTGCCGTGGGGAGTGAACACCGTTGTCGCATTTGACGCCCAAGACAGTGGCCCGCGCTTTAGGGGTCAGCGAGTCGTCGGTGAAAAGGTGGTGCGATCAGGGGCTGATCGAGACCACCAAGACCGCGGGCGGTCACCGGCGTCTGCTGCTGGCATCGGTGCTGGAATTCCTGCGACAGCAAAAGTTCGAGCTGGTGCGGCCGGAAGTCTTGGGGCTGCCGGTGACCGGAGGGAGCGGCGAGCGCTCGCTGCAGAGGGCGCGTAGCCGTTTGTTGGACGCACTGCTGGACGGGGACGAGACAAGTGCCCTGCGGGTCTTGATGGATCTGCATGTGGCGGGTCATCGGGTCGCGTCGATCTGCGACGAAGTGGTGTCCGCCGTATTCACGGAGATCGGCGAGCGGTGGGCGTGCGGTTCTGCGGACGTTTTTCAAGAGCGGCGAGCTTGCGAGATCTGTTCGCGGGGCCTCGATGCGTTGCGTCGAACCCTGCCTGCGCCGTCCGCCGGGGCACCGCACGCGCTGGGGTGTGCGCCGGACAGGGATCCCTACACGTTGGCCACGACGGCCATTGAAGTCGTGTTAACTCAGGCGGGATGGCGTGCCACGTCGCTGGGGTCGAGGATCCCTTTTCCGTCGCTGGAGCGAGCCATTGTCCGGTATCAACCGCGGCTCGTGTGGTTGAGCCTGTCCTATTTGGACGATGAAGCGAGTTTCCTGGACGAATACCATCGTTTCTATGAATCGCTGGCGGGGGGACCGCCGTTGATCGTGGGCGGACGGGCTTGGACGGAGTCCTTACGGCGGCGAGTCCGTTTTGCTGCCTTCGGAGACAACTTTGCCCATCTGGAGGACTTTGCCACGTCGCTCTACTCAGCGATGCCGGCGAGCGAATCCGTCCGAGAACCCTCCGCGAAGGAGAGGACTGAGCGATGACGAATCGCGCGCCCGTGCTGCCCGACGATGCCCTTCGCATCGCCCGTCATCCGGCTGGACGAGGCTTTCGATTGACGACCCAGGTGCGGTTGCCACGGCCGCGCAGCGAAGTCTTCGCATTTTTCGCGGATGCCTATCAGCTTGAGCGGATCACACCCTCGTGGCTGAAATTCCGCATTGTCTGGACGTCGTCGCCGGCGATCGGCGCCGGAACGCTGATCGACTATCGGCTGCGACTGCATGGCGTCCCACTGCGGTGGCGCACGCGTATCAGCGTCTGGGAGCCTGAGGAGCGTTTCGTGGACGAGCAGCTCTCAGGGCCCTATCGCTGGTGGCGGCACGAACACACGTTTGTCGAGCGAACGGGGTTCACCGACATGACGGACACGGTGGACTACGGCGTGCCGTGGAGTTTTCTCGCGCACCGCTTGCTGGTCCGCCGCGATCTGCAGCGGATCTTTGCCTTCCGGCACCGCGAAATGCTCCGGCTGTTCGAGCCCTCGGCGACCGACGTATCCGGCCACGCGGCAAACTCTGGGTAGGGTCCCACGGGTTAATCGGCGCGTCGCGAAAACTTGCAAGGTGGAAACGGCACTCGCTAGGTTCCCGGTAATTTTTTCTTGGCCGCCGCACGTGCCTTTTTCTGGCGTGTGTATTCGGGCCAGACGATCTTGCGTCCCTCGGCACCAGTGAATTTCCAGGCCGGCCACACGGGGGATTCATCGCGCACCTCGCGGTACTTCGTCTGTAGCACCGCCCGCAGTTCCGCTAGCTTTTCCGGCTCGGTCGCCGCCAGATCCGTCGTTTCGCCCACATCGCGCCGGAGGTTATAGAGTTCCAGCCGATCTAATTCCGCCGTCTTGAAGCGTCGTTCGTCTTCGTCGGTGATGTCGTTCGTCCGCGGCAGCGGGGCCTTGTCGAGCGTCGCCAGAATCTTCCAGTCCCCGACGCGCATGGCAACTTTGGTCTCGCTGCTCGCCAGCGGAAAATGCCAATACAGCGGCGTCATCCGGGCTGCCGGTTGTCCGGACCAGGTGGGACGGATGTCGCCGCCGTCGAGCACCCGATCTTGGGGAACGGGGATGCCCGCCACGGCACAAGCCGTGGGGAGGAAGTCGACGCCGCTGATCGGTTCATCGCTCGTCTGCCCCGCTGGCAGATGCCCCTTCCATTGCAAAATCCCAGGCACTCGGATGCCTCCTTCATACACGGCCCCCTTTTTGTCGCGTAGCGGACCGGCGGAGCCGTGGGGGTGCTGGGCCGTGATGGCCGGGCCGTTGTCACTGGTGAACCAGATGAGCGTATTGTCCCGCAAGTTCAGTTCGTCGAGTCCGCGCATCAATCGTCCAAACGCGTCGTCCATCTGGGTGATGTTCCCATGGTGGGCGCTGTAGCTCGGATCCTCGGACGGATAAAGACGCGAGAAGGGCTCATCCGTAGCGATCGGTTCGTGGGGCTCGTGAAAACATACGTCCAGGAAGAAGGGGACTGAGCGGTTATCGCGCCCCTTGAGCCACCGCAGAGCCTCGTCGGCGACCAGGGGAGCCGAGTAACCCGTCAGGGGACCTGCGGGTTTGCCATTGCGCACAAAGTTGTTCGGGTGCCGGTGGTTGGGCAGGGCATTGTTCTGCGTCGAGAACCAGTGATCGAAACCGTGGTCACCCGGTTGAGGCTGCGTGGGGCCATTGAAGTCGCCGTTAAGATGCCATTTGCCAACATGGCAGGTGGCATAGCCGGCTCCGCGCAACAGCGTCGCCACCGTGATCTCGCTGCGGCGGAGATGGACCGGGGACTCTTCCGGAATCCAGTTTCGCACGCCCACACGAGTCGGCGTACGGCCCGTCATGAGCGCCGTCCGCGACGGCGAACAGTTGGGATGCCCCGCGTAACAACTGGTGTACCGCAAGCCGGCGGCAGCAAAGGCATCCAGGTGCGGAGTCTTCAGCTCTTTCGAACCGTAACAGCCCAGATCGCCATAACCGAGATCGTCGGCCAGGACGAGCACGATATTGGGACGCGGGTCGGCACTGCAGGCGGCCGGGTCCATGGTGTACCACGACAGCACGGCCAGCCCCAGCATCCACGACCGGATTCGCCAGCGAACGGAAAGACAACATACCATGCGAGCCATCGGCTTACTCCGAGAGGACGATCGTACGAGACGGTTGCCAGTCAGGCCGTCAGTGTACCACTACGGCGAAGATTTTTCGCAACACTCGGCGGGGCGGGACGAGAACGGAATCAGCAGCAGACTTCCGCCTCAACGCCCCATCATCGGAGGAACCTCACATGGCGCGCTCCATCACGAAGTCCGTCGGTAAGGCCGGAATTAATCTGTACCAGGATGTCCGCACCGTCCAGGAACTGCTCAACGCTCACATGACCAGGCTCAGCCCGCTGCGGGCGCTGGTCACCGACGGCAAGGTCGGTCCGATGACGATCGGAGCGATTGAGGAGTTTCAGCGGCGGGTGGTCGGGATGCGGTTCCCGGATGGACGAGTCGATCCGAATGGGCAGACGCTCCAGGCGCTGAACCAGGTTTCCGCGTGCCCCACGCCTCCTTCGCCGCCCGCAACAACGGGCACGTTCCGAGTTGTGTTCCAGCATCGCGGCGTCGTCCCGGAGATGTCGAACGCCAAAGGAACGGAGAAGCTGTACGAATCCTCGGTCTCCATCCTGGGGCCGGCGACGGGGCAATTCCGCGGCTCCATCTTCCCCGACGACTTGTCCGTCAAGGGGCGCATCCAGGACGGCACTTATGATCTGTACCTGGGCTTCCATAAACGGGATGGCCAGAAGCCGACCGCGAACGATCTCGTCGCGCGCGATAACGGCTTCCGCGCCGCGCTGATCGTGCAGAACGATGGCACCGTGCCGGTGCTCAGCAACAACCCCTCGAAGACCACGTCCTCCTCCATACACGTGCATAATGGCTACAACTCGAAACGGTACTCCGAAGGTTGCCAGACCCTTCATCCGCAGGATTGGCCTGGTTTCATCGGCCTGTTCCTGAAGTGCTTTCCCGCGCTGAGCGACTGGCAGTCCACGAGTACTTACGTCGGCAAGAAGATTGGCGTACTGGAAGTGCGGACGTGAACCAATCTACCCGACAACGTGGAATGGGATCGCGGCCCTTCAGGCTTCGAATCGACTGCTTATGCTCTGGCGTTTTGTGCCCCACGGTAGAACGAAACGCAGAAGCCGCGGATGGCCGCAGAAAGTACGGTAGCAACCATTGCGAGGGTGTGACGCTCGCTCTGCCAGTGCTCCCAACTGGAAGTGGTTGGCCCGATGCAAAGGAACCACTGGGGGAGCCGGCGGAGCCAGTGCCACACGGCCGCAGAAAATGCAGGAGCGACTGTTGTGGTTTGCGTAGGACTTGGCCGGTCTGCGATAATCGGGTCAGATCCGGCTACCGCAGAGACCGCCGAGAGAGGCAGCGGCTTGAGCGGCTTCCTCTGCGGTCCCAGCGGCCTCTGCGGGAGGTTCGTCTTTCAAACGACAGGTCGCTTCTCGTCGACCAAGGACGAATCGCCGTCCATGATGTCATAGGCCTCGTGTGAGACTTCCTCTGCCCGTGCTCAGTCCTGGGAGGCGGCCGCCTGCAAAATGTCCGATTCTCGAAATACCTCGTGGGGCCGGTGGTGACGGATAGGGCGGCGGCAAGGCCCCCTCATTTCCGCCCAAATCCACAATTTCTGCCAGAAGTGCGCTCCGCCCACCGCACAATGGAGTACGCCCTGATCGTTGACACTCGATAACCGGCGGAACATCATGCAAACAAGGTCGTGTCCGAACTAATGGGCGAGAAGTCAGGCATGTGGAAGGGGCTCGCAATCTTGATCGTCGGGGCCGCGCTCGGTGTGGCCGTGGCGGTAGCCTACGAAAATTGGACCGGCCCATCGCCCACGGCCGCCAGAGAGTCGACTCCTTCGGCGAACACACGGCCAGGTGATCTACGGCAGGCCGTGGTCGCCCTGGGCACCATCGAACCGGCCGACGGAATCGTCCAGGTGGCCAGCCCGCTGGTGGGGTACCGCATCGAGCGTGTGCACGTCCAAGAGGGGCAGCTTGTCAAGCAAGGCGACTTACTGATCGAGTTGGAGAATTCGGCCACGCAGGCGGAACTGCTGCTCGCCCAGGCTCAGGAAAAAGACGCCGCCGAACGGCAGCAGGCTGAGATCGCGATCGCCGGGGAGCGAGTCGCCAGCGCGGAACTCGGTGTCCAGCAGGCCCAGGCGGCCAGGCAGCTGGAAACCGACTCGGCCCGCAAACGGCTGGAGTTGGCGGAATTGAAAGCCAACCAGGCCCGGCAGGATCTCGAACACGTGCTGAAGCTGCGGCAGCTTGCCGAACCCCTGGCATCGGAGCAGCAGGTGCAGCACCAGCGTCTGGCGATGGAGGCCGCCGAGGCCGAGCACCAAGCGGCGCGCGCGGCGAGCCAGCAAGTCGAACAGTCGCTCCAGTTTCGCGAGCAGACGGCCGCTGCCGAGTTGCGGGCGGCGCGCCGATCCCAGGAACTGGCCCAGCAGGGCGTGGGACTCGAGTCGTTGAAGCAGGGCGTGCGACTGGCCCAGCTGAAACTACAGCAAACGAAAATCCTCAGTCCTATCGACGGCACCGTGGTCGACGTCCGCGCGCACCCGGGCGAGATCATCGCTCAGCAGCCCCTGTTGCAGCTGGCCAATCTGGCCGAACTCGTCTGCATTGCCGAGGTGGAAGCAGCGGACGTCCCGCTGCTCAAGCCGGGGCAGTCGGCAGTAGTTCACAGCCGGGCCTTCGGCGACGCCGAACTGAGCGGGAAGCTCGAACGCGTCGGCAGCGCGGTCGGGGCAGCCAATCTGCGGCCTCTCGATCCACGGCAGCCCGTCGACCGCTCGGTGGCCCGGGCTGTCGTCCAGCTCGACACGGCCCATGCCGCCCGGCTGATCAGTTACGGCGCCGGCGATCGGCGGGCGGCGCTGATCGGGTTGCAGGTCGAAGTCGAGTTTCCCTTGGCCACCGCCCCCTAACCTCCCCTCACGCTTCCTCATCCCCTGGGCTGTCCGCCCGACGGCACGCACGTGCGGCATGAGAACTCCGCTGGCCTGGCACAATCTGCTGCACAATAAGGTCAAGACCAGCGTGGCGATCGCCGGTGTCGTATTCGCCATTGTGCTGATGTTCATGCAGCTGGGGTTTCTCGAGGCGGTCCGAGTGAGCGCGACGATTATCTACGACGTACTGGACTTCGACGTCTGCATCCGTTCACGCGACTACCTGCATCTGGCCGCGGCGAATACGATCCCGCGTGCCCGGTTGGTTCGGGCATCGGGCGTACAGGGCGTCGCCTCGATCGTTCCGTTCACCATCGCGAATCACCGGTGGCTGAACGAACGCAGCGGCGAGGGGCGCGCGATTCTCTGCTTTGGAGTCCGGCCGGACGATGCCCTGTTCCGTGATCCGCAAATCGAGTCGGAAGTCCGTGCCCGGCTTGTGCGCGCGGACGACCTGCTGATCGACACCCGCAGTCGCAGCGAGTACGGTCCCGCCAACGGCGAACGATTTGGACCCGAGGACGTCGGCGATTTCGTCGAAGTCAGTGGGCGCCGCATGCAGATCGCGGGATACTACGCCTGCGGAGCAGGATTGTCTTCGGCGGGTACGGCCATCCTGCGCGACGATGGCCTGCGCGACGTGAGCCCCTTCATACCGCCCGGCCACATCAGTCTCGGGCTGATCAAACTTCAACCCGGCGAATCGGCCGACGTCCTGGTGACCCGGCTGCGGCAAGTGCTGGGGAACGACGTCGACGTGCGCAGCCGCCAGGGCGTCCTTCAGGACGAGCTCGCATACTGGGTGGACGAGACCAGCTACGGGTTGATCTTTCGAATGGGAGTTGTGCTGGCCTTGATCGTCGGCACCGCCATTGTCTACCAGGTGTTGGCCAGCGACGTGGCCAGCAAACTGCCGGAGTATGCGACCTTGAAGGCCATGGGATATGGCAACCGCTATCTTGCGTCGGTCGTGCTGCAGCAGGCTCTTATCCTCGCGCTGGCAGGATTCGCCTGCGGGCTCGCGATCGCGCAGCTGCTGTACCTGGTAACGTCCGCCGGCGCGCAGATTCCCATCCGCATGACTTGGGCGAATGCCAGCCTGGTATTCGCAATGTCCGTGACGATGTGCGTTCTTTCTGGATTAGGAGCTCTGCGAAAGGCGTTTCGCGCAGATCCGGCCGAACTGTTTTAGGCGACGCAAGGGCGATGCCGGCCGCACGCCCGAAGAGCCCCCAGCCCCCATTCCATGGCGATTTCTTTTCCTGCGTAACCCGATGAAATCACGCACGCCGCTGGCCTGGCACAACCTGGTTCACGATCGCAACCGCCTGGCGATCGCGGTCGGGGGCGTCGCGTTCGCTGTCTTGCTGATCTTCATGCAGCTCGGCTTCATGAGCGCTCTGCTCGAGAGCACTGTGCAGCTGCTGCGACGCGTCAACGGCGACTTGGTCCTGATCAATGCCGTTCGCTATACCCTGCCCGCCAACGAGCGTTTTGACAGGCGGCGGATCGAGCAGGCGCGGGGCGTGGCCGGAGTAGCGGCCGCCTATCCCTTGTACATGGAAACCGTCGCCGGGCTGTTGCGCCAACGTACCGAGCGGGCTTATCCCATACGCGTGATTGCGGTCCGGGCGGAGGAACCGGTGTTGTCTGCGACGCCGCTGCGGATGTCCCATCCGGAGCTGCTGAGGCCCGGGACCGCACTGGCTGACCGAGCGAGCCGCAGCCAGTACGGAATCCCGGCCGCGGCGGACCGGCTGGTCGACTACACCGCCGAGCTGTCCGGCCAGCGCATTCAGCTCGTGGGCAGTTTTCGATTAGGAGTCGACTTCGCTACCGAAGGGAATCTGCTGATGTCGGCCGAAAACTTTGCGAACTACTTTCCCTGGCGGGCCGGTGGGCGGGATCCGCTCAGCATCGTCGATCTGGGAGTTATCCAGTTGACGCCGGGCGCGGATGTGGCGACCGTCCAGCAGGCGGTCCGCGCTGCGCTGCCGAACGACGTCGTCGTCCTGACCCGTGCCCAATTCATCGAGCGCGAGATGGATTTCTGGCGGACCAACGCCCCCGTCGGCTACATCTTTCTCGTGGGCGTCTACGTCGGTTTCATCGTCGGCGTGGTCATCTGCTACCAGATCCTCTACAGCGATATCGCAGGTCACATGCGCGAGTTCGCGACGCTGAAGGCCATGGGATACTCGAACTGGTACTTCCTCGCCTTGGTGTTGCAGCAGGCGGCCTTGCTGTCCGTGATGGGCTTTGTGCCCGGCAGCATCGTCAGCTGGTTCTGCTATGGTGCGCTGTCTCAGTTCACCGGGCTCACGATGCAGTTGACATGGCAGCTGGCGCTGACGGTTTTGGCGGTGACGCTGGGAATGTGTGGCGTCTCGGGATTGCTTGCTCTTCGCAAGCTGCTCACGATGGACCCGGCTGATTTGTTTTAACCTCGAGGGCGGGTGTCCCCGCCAGCAGTCCCTTCCGCTCGGGAGCTTCCATGGCTGATTCACACGGCGCGCTGGCGACCAAGACGTCTTTCATGAGCCAGCTCGGCCAGCTGAGCTCGAGAGCCCTCCGCATCCGCGGACTCAATCACGCGTTTGGCGAAGGCGACTTGCGGAAGCAGGTCCTGTTCGACAACAACCTGGACGTCTATGCCGGTGAAATCGTCATCATGACGGGCCCGTCGGGCTCTGGCAAAACGACGCTCCTGACGCTGATCGGCACTCTTCGCACGGTCCAGGAGGGAAGCCTGCGCGTCTTGGGACGCGAATTACGAGGCGCATCCCCGGCCGAACGGGTCGCGGCACGCCGCGATATCGGTTTCATCTTCCAGGCGCACAATCTGTTCCCGTCGCTGACCGCCCTGCAGAACGTACGGATGGGTATGGAACTGTTCGACTTCTCGAACGAGGAGATGAACGAACGCGGACGGCGCCTGCTGGAACGCCTCGGCCTGGGGCATCGCCTGCATTACAAACCCGAGTCGTTGTCCGGCGGTCAGAAGCAACGTGTCGCGATCGCACGCGGACTGGCTCACGGACCGAAACTGGTCCTCGCGGACGAACCCACCGCCGCGCTCGACGAGCACTCCGGGCGGGAAGTCGTGACGCTGTTCCAGGAACTCGTCCAGGAACAGCAGGTGACGATTGTCCTGGTCACGCATGACAATCGCATCCTCGACGTGGCCGATCGCATCGTCAACATGGTGGACGGCCGGATCAAGTCGGACGTCGTCGTGCAGGAGTCGGCAATGATCTGCGAGTTCCTCCAGCAACAGACGGCGTTCAAAGGGCTGACTCCCGGCACGCTCGCCGCGATAGCCGACAAAATGTGGGCCGAGCACCACGTCGCCGGCGATCTGATCATCCGCCAAGGGGACCCGGGCGACAAATACTACCTGATCCGGCACGGGGAAGTCGACGTGCTCAAGGAGGAACAAGGCGAGTCGCGCCGACTGGCCACGCTGAAAGAAGGCGAGGCCTTCGGCGAGAAAGCACTGCTGACCGGCGAACCGCGCGTCGCATCGGTGCGGGCGGCGCGCAGCTGCCTGCTCTACGTGCTCGGCAAGGAGGACTTCCAGGCAGCCGTCCAGTCGAGCGCGTCGTTTCGCGAGGAGCTCCAGAAAGCGCTGTTCGAACGTCAGTGAGCGATCCTACGGTACGCAACGGGCATCATATCCGCACTCGAGGGCCAGCAGCCCCTGGGCGCGTTTCAATTGCACACCCGCCACTTTCCACTCCACAACTTCCTGCAGCAACTCCTGCTCCACCGTCAACAGATCCAGCCGGGCCTTTCTGACTTGAAAAGCCATCGCCGCCGTCAGCTCCTGCTGCTCCGACAGCGACTGCAGTCGCTGCTGCGCCAGTGCCAGCTTCTTCCTGCGTAGATCCACTTGGATCAGACGTGCCGTCAGGTTTTCGACCGCTTGGAGCGTTTCCTGCCGAGCCGACCGTTCGCGTTGGGCCACAACGAACGAGAGTTGCTCGCACAGCGATCCGGACGTATCCGGCCGGCGGCGAAGCGAAAACACAAAGCGAGGTCCAGCGCCGCTCGCGAGCCCCGGCACGACACCGGTGACCTGGCCGACCATCCATTCCGCCGCCGCAGTTCGGCCTGCGGCACACTCCTGACACGCCTGCCGCGCGGCAGCGACGTCCGCGCGGGTGGCCAGCGCAAACAGGACGGCGTCTTCCGCTGTCGGAACGTCGGGCCACACCGTTAAGTCGCACTCGGGCCAGAAACGCGTGGACGGCGGCAAGTCGATATGCAACATGGCCGCAAGCTGTGCGTTCAGCCGATACACAGTCGTTTGCAGCTCGGCGTGACGGTAGCGCACATCCAGCTGCTGCTGCTCCGTTTCCAGCCGCGACACGCCAGTCACCATCCCCGCTGCCTCGCGGCGGTGTAGTTCCTCGAGCAGTTCGTCGTACTCGGCTATGCCTCGTTCCAGGGAGCGAGCGCCGCTTTCAGCCGCCACCAGCCGCAGAAAGAGCTCGGCCGCGGCCGCCGCGTCCTCGTTCCGAGCATGGATGGCAGTGATCCCAAGTACCCGCGAGAGGGCCGCCTCGGTCTCTCCCCCACATCCGTCGTCCTGACACGCCGCACGGTATCCCTCCCGGGACCACAGATTACCCAACGCGGAATGGTACGCGGCGAGGCACGCGACATCGCCCTCGCCCAGCCGGCAGTATTCCGACGCACCCCGCTCCGGAGCCTCGACCAGTTGGGAGAGATCCGGCCGCAGATCGTACGGCTCCAGGACCTGACAAACGAAGGGGAACACATCGCAGGCGGCCCCCGCCGTCGTGCGTTCGCATTGACGGGCACCCGCACACCCGGTCGCGGCGGCCAGACAGCCCACGGCAGCCAGA